>NZ_KZ851833.1:0-41999 GCF_003336745.1 Thermus caldifontis
CTCATCCGCAGCTATGTCCTGCTGCAAATGGCTGGGGTGGAGCTTTAAGGTAGCAAACGAAGGGATTTTAGGTTTGGAGGTGGGAGGATGTTAAAAGGTTTTCGGGACTTTATCATGCGGGGCAACGTGGTGGACCTAGCGGTGGCCGTGGTCATCGGCGGCGCCTTTGGCCAGGTGGTGAACTCCTTGGTGGCGGATGTCCTTACCCCCTTGATCGGGGCCTTGGGAGGAGCCCCGGATTTTTCCGCCATCAAGCTGGGGCCTATCGCTCTTGGGAAGTTCATCAACACGGTGGTGAACTTCCTGGTGGTGGGGGCGGCCATCTACTTCTTGATCGTGGTGCCCATGCAGGAGATTGAGAAGCGGCGCAAGAAGGCGGAGGAGGCGGCCCCGCCCCCGCCTCCCGAGCCCCCCGAGGAGGTTAAGCTTCTTCGGGAGATCCTGACCGAGTTGAAGCGGAAGGCCTAAGCCGGTTCCAGAGGAAGAGCGCCAGGTACCCCAGGCCGATCTCGGGCCTGGGGTTTGCCGTTACGGTGAGGGCAAAGGCGTGAAAGAGGAGGCTTTCTACGGCGTGGCGGGGGGATCGTAGAAAAAGGGCTTTTAGGGCAGGGCCTTGCCGCCAGGCCAGGAGCCCCAAGTAGGGCAGGTAGGGCCAAGGCCCGGTGGGGTATCCCAGGGCGGAAAGGCCCAAGGCGCCAAAGGCCAGGCCCCGCAGGAGGGGTAAAGGGTCTTTGGCCAGGGAATGGAGGGTATCCCATGGGAGGGTTTCCTCCCCTGGCCAGGGCGTCCTCAAGAGCAGCAACCTTTTTCCCTCGTGGCCTCCCAGGTAGGTGAGGGGATCAGGGGCTACGCCAAGGGGGAGGAGTTGGCCTGGGTGCTCCAGGAGGGCTTGGTACAGGAAAGGGTCTAGGGGCGTGCCGTCCACCAAGAACCAGGTGTGGGGCTTTCCGGAAAGGAGAAAGCCTAGGGCCCGCTCTACCTTGTGTCCCCTGTGGGCCAGGATACCCGGCCAGGCCTCTGGGGGTTCCCCGAGAAGCACCTTGCGCCAGGGAGGGGCGGGGTTCAGGGGATGGGTGTCCAGGTGGAAGCGGACCTCCACCGCCTCTTCCGCCTCGAGGGGAAACCGGGCCAGGAGGTTGCCCCGGTCCTCGTACATGGCTTCGGCTCGCCGGGATAGGAGGAGATCCCCGACCTTTTGCCCGGGGAGGTCCTGGGGCAGGGGAAGGAGGTACGTGTCGGAAGCAGGAGCCCGGAAGCGCAGGCGGAAATACGCCATACCCTGAGGGCCCATGGTACCACGTGGGGCTTGACGAGGGCGGACCGGGGTTTTAACATGACCATATGTTATTTTGCGCATATACACAAGGGGAGGGATATGCCAAGCGCCCTGCACCGCTATAAGGCTGCCTTCTTCAAGGCCTTGGCCCATCCCTTGCGCCTGGCCATCCTGGACGCTCTAAGGGAAGGGGAGAAGAGCGTTTCCGCCCTCCAGCGGGAGCTTGGGGCGGAGCAGTCCGTGCTCTCTCGGCAGCTTTCCCTGCTCCGGGAGCGGGGTTTGGTGGAGGCTAGGCGGGAGGGGCAGATGGTCTACTACCGCACCCGGGATCCGGAGGTCTACGCCTTTTTGGACCTGGGACGGCGGATCTTCGAACGCCACCTCGAGGCGGAGAGGGAGCGTCTGGACGCCCTTAGGGAGGAGGAATGAGCCCTCTTTGGACCTTCTTGCCCCTGGGCTTGGCCGTGGTGTCCGCTGGGACCCCCTGGGGTTTCCGGGGGCTTTCCCTCTCCCTGGGTTTGGCGGGCCTTGCGTGGGTGGCGCTGGGGGGGATGGGTTGGGCTTGGGGATGGGGTGCTCCTTTCCTCTACCTCCTCCTCCTCGGGGCCCTGACCCTGGGCCTTGCCCCCTACCTTCCTGCGTATTTAGCCCATCACCCTCGTGAGGCGCACCTCTATGCCCTTCTCATTCCCCTTTTCTTGGCTAGCATGGCAGGGGTGGCCTTGACCTCCCCGGGGTTCGGCTTCCTCTTTTTGTGGGAGGGCATGGCCCTCTTGGGTTATTTCCTGGTTGCCCTCGAGGGGCCAGGCGCTCTGGCGGGAGCCCGGGCCTTTTTCCTGGCTAGCCGGCTTTCTGGGGCTGGGCTTTACCTGGCCTTCCTGGGGCAGGGGCATCTGGGGGCTGACTGGGTCTGGGCGGGGCTTCTTTTGGGCTTTGGGGTGAAGGCAGCCCTCTTCCCCTTCCACGCCTGGTTGCCCCAAGCCCACCCCGTGGCCATCAGCCCGGTGTCGGCCCTGCTTTCTGGGGCCATGACCAAGCTGGGCCTTTTGGGGTTGTACCAGTCCCAGTACTGGTTCGGTCCCCCTCCGCTTTGGGTGGGCTGGGCCTTGGTTCTTCTGGGGCTTTTGGGTGCGGTGTATGCCCTGGTGCGGGGTCTGGGGGAGGAGGACCTAAAAGGGGCTTTGGCCTACTCCAGCGTGGAAAACTTGGGCCTCATGCTTTCCGCTTTGGGGGCGTATTTTCTTAAGCCTATGCCCTTGCTCCTGGGGGCCTTCTTCCTCCATCAGGTAGCCCACGCCTTGTTCAAAGGGCTTCTTTTCCTGGGGGCAGGGGCCCTGGAGGAGCGGCGGATTTCCCACCTGGGTGGGCTTTTCCGTAGGGCCCCTGAGCTCGGGGCCCTGGCCTTGTGGGGGATGGTGGCGGGGGCCGGCCTGCCTCCTGGCCCTGTTTTTCTTGCGGAGTGGCAACTTTACCAAGGCTTTTTGCAGGGGCCTTTCCTGATGCCCCTGGCCGCCGGGGCCTTGGCCTTGGTGGGGGCCTTGGCCCTTTACTTTTACGTGCGCCTTTTCGGGCTGGCTTTTTTGGGGCTGCCTCGAGGCGAGGCGGGGCTCCACTGGGCCAGGGGGATGCGCCTGGGGCTTGGCGCTTTGGCAGGGCTTCTCCTCCTTGTGGCCGTGGCGCCTGGGCTGATTCTGGATCCCCTGGGGATCCGCACCTATCCCAACGGGTTTCTCTTGGTCCTCCTTGGCCTTTTGGCCGGTGTCTTCTACCGTAGGATTCGGCAACTGCCCCAGCGGGAGTACGGCACCTGGGACTGCGGTTTCCAGCCCCTAACCCCCAGGATGCAACCCAACGGCCTGGGTTTTGCCGAACCGGCCCTGCGCCTGTTCCCCTTTCTTCGCCTTAGGGCGGGGGAACATCCCCGCTTGGAGGAACCCTTGGCCGAGGTATACGCCGGTGTGGGGCGGGCCTATAGCCACCTTGCCGCTTTGGTCCAGACCCTTCAGTCGGGAAGCCTGCACCTTTACCTTCTTCTGCAGCTCCTTACCTTGGTGGTGGTCCTGGGGGTGGTTTTGCTGTGACGGCGCTCTTGGCCCTCCTTTTGGCTCCCCTCTTTTCGGGAACCGTCAAGTGGCTCAAGGCCAGGCTTACCCATCGGCAGGGGCCAAGCCCCCTCATGGAGTACCGGAATCTGGCCAAGCTCTGGCGCAAGGTCTGGGTAGTGCCCCACCCCACCACCCCCCTATTCCTTCTCGGCCCCATCATGGCCCTACTGGGTACCCTTGGGGCCTTGGCCTTGTTGCCCATCCTCCCTGGACTGTCCTTCAAGGGGGATTTTCTCCTCGCCCTCTACCTGCTGGGCTTGGGCCGCTTTTTGCAAATGCTGGCGGCTTTGGATGCGGGTAGCAGTTTTGGGGCCCAGGGAAGTTACCGGGAGGGTGTGGTCACGGTGTTGGCGGAACCGGGAACGCTTATGGCCTTGGCGGGGGCGGTGCTTCTGGGGGAGGGGTTTTCCTTAAGCGGCCTGCCCCAGCTTGGGGTGGAGAATAGCTTGGTGTTGCTGCTGGCCCTGGCCTCGCTGGCCCTGGCCCTTCTGGCCGAGGGGGCCAGGATGCCGGTGGACGACCCCACCACGCACCTGGAGCTCACCATGATCCACGAGGCGCAGCTCCTGGACCATAGCGGGCCTCTTTTGGCCTTGTACGAGCTTGCTGGCTCGCTTAAGATGCTCTTTTACGCGGGGTTGATGGCCTTGTTGTTGCCGGGGCCGAAACCCCTGGTCTTCCTGGGGGTGGTGGGGGCCTGGGCCGTGGTGCTGGCCTACCTGGAGACCTACGGGGTGAAGCTTCGCTACCTCAGGCTTCCTGACTTTCTCTCGTACAACACCCTTTTTGGGGTGCTGGCGCTTTTGGGGGCGATATGGCGCTTCTAAACACCTTGGTCCTGGCCATTCTGGCCACCGGTTTTCTGATGGTAAGCCGCCGTAGCCTGGACGCCATCATCCGGCTCTACGCCCTGCAGAACATCCTCTTGGCCTTGGTTTCCTTTGCCCTTGCGGGAGGCGAGGTGCACTTTATCGTGGCAGGCCTGGCCCTTTTCGCCGTCAAGGGGGTCCTCATACCCTGGTACCTGTTCTGGCTTATAGACCGCCTCGAGGTGAGCCACGAGGTGGAGGGATACTTGTCCGTTTCCCTCTCCCTCCTTTTGGCAGGGCTCCTCACCGCTTTGGCCTTCCGGGTGGGAAAGGCCTTTGTTCTCCCCGAGGCGCCCTTGCCCCAAGGGGTGCCCGTGGCCTTGGCCCTGGTCCTGTTGGGGATTCTTTCCATGGTTAGCCGGAAAAAGGCGATCAGCCAGGTTCTGGGCTTTCTGGCGTTGGAGAATGGGGTTTTCCTCATGGCCCTTTCTGAGAGCCACGGCCTTCCCCTTTTCGTGGAGCTGGGGGTGGCGTTGGATGCCTTCGCCGCCGTGTTCTTGGCGGGGATCCTCATCTTCCGCATCAAGGGGGAGATGGGGCATGTGGACACGGCTCGGATGCGTTCCTTAAGGGGGTAGGGGTGCTGTATCTTCTGGTCTTCTTGCCCTTGATGGTCTTTTTGGCCCGCAGGGAAACCACCTTGCTGGTGCGGCTTTCCGTTTTGGTACCCTTCCTGGGCTTGCTCCTTGCCCCTTTCCTCTTGGGTGCGGCGGCGGGCCCTTTCCGATTGGATGGGGTGGGGCTCTTTTACCTCCTCCTGACGGACCTCATCTACGGGTTGGTGGCCCTGTTTGCCCGGGGCTACTTTTCCCGGGAGGAGGCTTGGCGGTTCTATTGGGCGGGTGCCCTTTTCCTGGCCTCGGCCCACGGGGCGTACCTGGCCCACAACCTAGGGGTGCTTTGGATCTTCGTGGAGGGGAGCACCCTGGCCTCGGCCCTTCTGGTCTACCACAAGGGCGGGGCAAGGGCCCTGGAAGCCACCTGGAAGTACCTCATGCTGGGGAGCGTGGGCATCGCCATGGGGCTCATCGGGGTCATCCTGGTGTACGCCTTGGTGGGCGGGGCCACCTTGGACTGGGGGGAGGTCCGGTCCTTGGTGGGGGAGGCCAATCCCGAGGGGCTTAAGGTGGCCTTTGCCCTCCTCTTGGTGGGCTTCGGTACCAAGGTGGGGCTTTTTCCCCTCCAGGCCTGGCTCCCCGATGCCCATGCCGAGGCCCCGGGGCCGGCCTCCGCCCTCCTCTCGGGAACCCTTCTCAACGTGGCCTTTTACGCCCTTTTGCGCTACACCGCCCTTATGCAGGTGGCGGGGCTTTTCCCTTTTGCCTCCGGGCTTCTTTTGGCCTTTGGCCTTTTGAGCCTGCTGTTTGGGGCCTTGTTTCTCTTTGGGCAGAAGGAGTACAAGAGGCTTCTCGCCTATTCCAGCATGGAACACATGGGCCTTGGTGTTTTTGCTTTGGGCCTGGGTCTTCCCTGGCTTGCCCTTCTCCACACCCTGGCCCACTCCTTGAGCAAGACCTTGGCGTTTTTGGGAGCCAGTGGGATTCTGGCCCTGAGCCATGCCAAGGAGGTAGGGCGGGTAGGAGGCCTGGTCCTCCATACCCCTGCCTTGGGTGTGCCCTTTATCCTTTCCCTGGCGGCCTTGGGGGGGCTTCCTCCCTTTCCCCTGTTTTTCGCCGAGTTCAAGGCGGTGGAGGTGGCCATGAAATCGCCCTGGCTGGGGGTTCTCTACCTGGTGGGGCTGGGGCTGGCCTTTGCTGGCCTCTTATACCCCATGGCCCAGATGGGTTTTGGTCAGGGAAAACCCTTAAGGGGAAGGGGGCTGGACCTTTGGTTGCTATGGGTTTTGCTTCTCCTGCTCCTTCTTCTTGGGGTCTTTCCCCCGGTGGGGGTGTTTAAGGCGCTGGAGGTGGTGTTGTGGAGGCCGTGAAGGAGGCCCTGCAGGAGGGTAGGCCCGTGGCCTATTTCCCCTACGGCGAGGGGGCGCTTTTGCTGGTGGAGCGCAGGCGGAGCCTCGAGGCCTTTTCCCTGGGCCAGGGGAGGCGTTTACCCAGTCTGGCCGGGGAGTTTCCCTCCCTGGATTGGTTTGAGCGGACCCTTTGGGAAAGGGGATTGGAGCTTGTGGGGCATCCCGGGCTAAGACCTTTAAGGCGGCACGACCTTCCCTATGCCTTCCGGGAGTTTCCCCACCTGCACGAGGTGCCGGTGGGGCCGGTGCATGCGGGGATCATTGAGCCCGGCCACTTCCGCTTTAGCGTTCTTGGGGAGCGAATCCTTAACCTGGAGATCCGCCTGGGCTACCAGCACCGGGGCCTCCTCCGGATCATGCTGGGCAAGGGTCCAGAGGCGGCCCTGCTCCTGGCGGAACGGGCGGGGGGTGAGCCCGTGGCCCACGCCCTGGCCTTTGCGGAGGCTTGCGAGAGGGCCCTGGGAATAGAGGCTCCTCCCCGCGCGCAGTACCTGCGTCGGGCGGCCTTGGAGCTGGAGCGGGCCTTTGGCCACCTGGGCCACCTGGCGGGCCTTTTCACCGATATCGGCTACGCCTACGGCGCCACCCAGGTGGGTCGGATACGGGCCCTTCTGCAAGGGGAGGTGGACCGCCTCACGGGCCACCGCTATGGCCGCAACTTCATCCGGGTGGGAGGGGTGTGGCGGGAAGGCGGGCCGGACCTCGAGGCCCTATCGCGGTACCAAAAGGAGCTGGATTGGCTTTTGCCCCGGCTTCTTAAGCACCCCCAGGTGCTGGATCGCATGCGCTACGTGGGGGTGGTGCGGCGGGTGGAGGCGTTGGCCTTGGGCTTCGTGGGGCCCACGGCCCGGGCGAGTGGGGTGGAGCGGGACCTAAGGCAGGACGATGCCCTTTACCCTGCCTTTGTCCCTGCGGTGCGCCAGGGAGGGGATGTCCTTTCCCGGGCCCAGGTGTATGCGGAGGAAGCCCTCCAGGCGTTGGAGTATGCCCAGCGCTTCCTACGCCAACGGGCTGAAGGGCCTCTGGCGGTGGAGGCGGAAGCGGGGGACGGGGAGGGCATGGCCCGGGTGGAGGCGGGCCGGGGGGAGGTGTTCTGGTTCGTCCGGCTGGAGGAGGGCAGGGTAGCCCAGGCGGAGGGGGTGGACCCCAGTTTCAAGAACTGGCGGGCCCTGGAGCTGGCGGTGCGGGGGGAAGGCCTGCCGGACTTCCCTCTCTGTAACAAGTCCTTTGACCTTTCCTATGCGGGAAACGACCTGTAGGGGGTAGGATGAGCCTTTTGCGCACGCTCAGGATAGGGGTTTTGGCTCGGGCCCTGGAGGAGATTCTAAAGGTGCCCTCGCATGCCTTTGGCTATCCTCTTTTGCAACCCAAGGGGCTTTCCCAGAAAGCCCGGGAGGGCCTGGTGAAGGTGTGCCCCAGCGGGGCCTTCGTTGAAGAAGAAGGGATTTTCAGCCTGGACTTAGCCCGCTGCGTGGGGTGTGGGCGGTGCGCCCTGGCCTACCCCGAGGCCGTGGGGGAGATGAAGACCCTGGAGGTGGCCGTGGTTCGCCGGGAAGACCTGGTACAACGGGTGGACCTGGCGGCCCAAGCCTTCCTGGACCCTGGGCCACCCCCGCCACCCCGGCCCGAGCTGCGCCTCCCCACCCTGGCCTTCCGCGAGGTGAGCGCCGGGGATACAGGGCTCAGCGATTCCGAGATCGCCCTTTTGGGGAACCCCTTTAACGACATGGGCCGGTTTGGCTTCCAGGTGGTGGCCTCGCCCCGCCACGCCGATGCCCTTTTGGTCACCGGCCCCGTGAGCCGGAACATGGCCGAGGCCCTAGAGCGCACCTACCAGGCCATGCCGGAGCCCAAAGGGGTGGTGGCTGTGGGCAACGAGGCCATAGCCGGCGGGGTTTTCGCGGAAAGCCAGGAGGTGTGGGCAGGGGTGGATAAGGTGGTTCCCGTGGATGTCTACGTGCCCGGGGACCCACCCAGGCCCGGGGCCATTCTCCATGGCCTCTTACTCCTCACGGGGCGGGTGGTCCAGCGCCTGGTAGGGGGCGTGGTACGCTAAACTTTTCCCATGGAGTGGCTCCTCACCCCTGGACCCGTTCGGCTTCACCCTAAGGCCCTCGAGGCGTTGGCCCGCCCCCAGCTCCACCACCGCACGGAGCCGGCCCGGGAAGTTTTCCTTAAGGCCAGGGACCTTCTCAAGGAGGCTTTCCAGACCCAAGGGGAGGTTCTGGTCCTAACGGGAAGCGGCACCTTGGCCATGGAGGCCTTGGTGCACAACCTTTTCTCCCCCGGGGAAAGGGTCTTGGTGCCGGTGTACGGGAAGTTTTCCGAGCGCTTTGCCGAGATTGCCGAAAGGGCGGGGCTCGAGGTGGACCGCTGGGAACTTCCCTACGGGGAGGTGCCAAGCCCGGAAGGGGTGGCCAGGCCGGGCTACCGGGGGTTGCTCCTGGTCCACTCGGAGACCTCCACCGGGGCCCTGGTGGACCTGCCCGCCCTGGCAAGGGCCTTTAAGGAGGCCAACCCCGAGGGTCTGGTGGGGGCGGATATGGTGACAAGCCTCCTGGTGCGGGAGGTGGCCCTGGAGGCCTGGGGGGTGGACGCCGCCGTTTCCGGAAGCCAGAAGGGCCTCATGTGCCCCCCCGGCTTGGGTTTCGTGGCCTTAAGCCCTAGGGCTCTGGAGGCCCTTCGCCCCCGAGGGTACTACTACGACCTGTCCCGGGAGCTAAAGGCCCAGGGGGAAGGGGAGAGCGCCTGGACCCCAGCCATCAACCTGGTGGGGGCGGTGGCGGCGGTGCTTTTGGAGGTGTTGCCCAGGCTTCCGGAACACCTGGCCCTCAAGGCCTGGCAGAACGATCTTCTCTACCGGGTTGGGGCGGAGCTGGGGTTGAGGCCTGTGCCCAAGGTGGCAAGCCCGGCGGTGGCGGCCTTTTACCTGCCGGAAGGCATTCCCTACCGGGCGGTGAAGGAGGCCTTTGCCCAAAAGGGGGCGGTGATCGCTGGAGGGCAAGGGCCTTTGAAGGGGAAGATTTTCCGCCTCTCCCTGATGGGCCACTACCATCGCTACGAGGCCTTTGGCGTGGCGGCCCTCTTCAAAGAGGCTTTTGCCGATATTCTTCCAGCCTCTTGAGCATCTCCTCCCGGGAGTAGACCGCCCGGGCTCCACCCACCAGCTTGGGCCGGGTCTTGGCGGCGATCAGCAGGGCCTCCCCGATTTTCCGCAGGGAGAGCCTAAGGGGTACGGCCACAGGGCGAAGGTGCATGCCGATGAGGACGCCCCCGATATCCATCCCCCCATGGGCTTGGCCCTTTAAGGATTCCACCATTACGGGGTCTTTGAAGCGAAGGAAGGCGGCTGTGGCGAGGCTTCCTCCCGCCTTGGGGTGGGGGAAGACGGTGACCTCCTCCAAACCATAGGCCTGGGCGGCTTCCCTTTCCACCACCAGGGCCCGGTTGAGGTGCTCGCACCCCTGGACGGCCACCCACACTCCCCGTTCCAGAAGGGGAGGAAGGAGCCCCTCCAAGATGGCCTCGGCCACCTCGAGGCTGGGCCTTGTCCCCACCTTTTCCCCCAGGACCTCGCTGGTGGATCCTCCCAGGACAAAAAGGCTCCCTTGGGGCATGGGGAAAAGCTCCAGAAGCTCCAGGGTGGCCCTTTCCGCTGCCTTGCGGATACCTTCCATGGTCATTCTTTAAGCTTAACCCCCAGGCCCTAAAACACTAGGTCCAGGACCACGAAGAGGAACATCCCTAGGCTCACCCCCACGTTGGCCTGGAAGAAGGCCACCTCTACTCGGCTCAGGTCCTCGGGGGTCACCAGGCGGTGCTCGTAGACCAAGAGCGCTCCCACCAGGAGAAGGCCCAAGTAGAAAAAGGGCCCGGCGCCATAGCTGAGCCCGGCTAAGAGAAGGGAAAGCCAGGCCAAGAGGTGGGTGGTGCGGGCCACGCCTAGGGCCATGGGGATGCCGAAGCGGGCGGGGATGCTCTTCACCCCATAGGAGCGATCAAAGCTAAAGTCCTGGGTGGCATAAAGGATGTCAAACCCCGCAATCCAAAGCCCCACCCCCGCCCAAAGCCAGTAGGCGGTGGGGTGGAAGCTTCCCGTAACGGCGATCCAACCCCCTGCCGCAGCAGCCCCGATGGTGAGCCCCAATACATAGTGGCAAAGCCAGGTGAAGCGCTTGGTGTAGCTGTAGACCGTAAGAAAGAAGACCGCCAGCGGAAGGAGCCTGGCGGTAAGGGGGTTTAGGGAAAGCCCCGCATAGACCAATAGGGCAAGCCCCGCTCCGGCCAGGGCCAGGGTTTCCCAGGGTTTAACCAGCCCCTTGGGCAGGTGCCGGTTTTGGGTGCGGGGGTTTAGCGCATCCATGCGCCAATCTATAAGGCGGTTCAGGGCCATGGCCATGGTCCTGGCCCCCACCATGGCCAGGGTGACCAGGAGGAAGGTGCGAGATCCGGGCCAGCCCCCGGCCGCCAGGAGCATCCCTCCGTAGGCAAAGGGAAGGGCGAAAAGGGTGTGCTCGAAGCGGATTAGGTCCAGGTAGAGCCGTAGCCTGGTCATCCTTGGCGCACCTCGAGGATCCTGTTTCCCTCGTCCACCAAAACCACGGTGGGCTTAAGGTTTCGGGCCTCCTCCTCCTCAAAGATCCCGTAGGCCACCAGGATCACCAAGTCCCCCGGGCGCACCAGGTGGGCGGCGGCCCCGTTCACCTGCACCACCCCCGAACCCCTCTCCCCGGGAAGGGCGTAGGTGGTGAGCCGGGCTCCATTGGTGATGTCGTAGATATCCACTTGCTCGTAGGGCAGGATGCCGGCGGCATCCAAGAGGTCCTGGTCCACGGTCACCGAACCCACGTAGTGAAGGTCGGCATGGGTCACCGTGGCCCTATGGATCTTGGCGTGGAACATCACCCTTCTCACAAAAGCCAAGTCTACCCCTCGAGGGCCTCTTGGGGAAGCGACCCCTCCACGAAGAGGGTCTTGGCGTGGGTGTAGAGAACCTGGCCTGGAGCGGCCTTGCGCGGTCGCCAGACGTGTTTTTTGCGGGTGTAGTCCACGGGAACCTGGCTTTCTCCCCGGGCCTTGGAGTGGTAGGCGGCCAGCCTGGCGGCGAAGAGGAGGTCTTCCAGGGGCGGGCTTTTCCCTTCCGCCTTGAGGATCACGTGGCTTCCCGGCACCCCTTGGGCATGGAACCAGAGGTCCTCGGAGTGAGCGGTGCGGGTGAGGAGGTCGTTTTCCTTGGCGTTCCTGCCCACCAGGACTAGGAATCCGGAAGGGGAGGTATAGCGGAGGCCCAGCCTGGGTCCCTTTTGCCCCTTGGGGTGACGGGAGAGGGCTAGGAGTTCCGCAAGTTCCGCCCTTTCCACCCGCCGGGCCTCCTCCTCAAGGGCCTGGAGCTGGGCCTCCAGCTTAGGGATCAGGGTGAGGGCCCGTTCCGCCAGCTCCTCGAGGCGCCGCGCCCTTTCGTAGAGCCTCTGGGCGTTCTCCTGGGGGGAGAGGGCGGGGTCTAGGGGGATTTCCACCGGCCTTCCCTCAAAATCCTCCAGAGTCACCCTTTCCGCTCCCTTGGGCACCTCTTTAAGCCGGGCCAGGAGGAGGTCGGCCTGCCGGCGCAGGCCTTCCGCTTCCCCTAGCCTTTCCAAGGCCCTTTCCTGGTCAAGAAGCCGGGCGCGGAGGGTCCTCTCCTCCCTTCTAAGGGCCTCGAGGAGGGGCTTCCTCAAGGCCTCTTTCTCCTCTTCCCGCCACCTTTCCCGAAGCTCCTGGGAAAGGGTGGTGCCCAGGTGGGGGTGTTCCAGCAAATCCTTGAGGGCCTGGTATACCCGGGCCAGGGCCTCCTCATCCAAGGGGGTTTCCGGGGTGAGGCCCGCTCTTTTGGCCAGCTCTCGCATGAGTTCCAGGCCTATCCCGTCCACATGGCGCACCACCTCCTTCAAGGGTTTCCCAAGGAGGATGTGGAGGTCTTCTAGGGTAAGGGTGCGGGGGTCCAGCTTCTCGTAGGGGGGTGGGGGCATGTAGGGAAGGCCTGGGCGGAGTTCCCGGTAGCGGTTCACCTCCTTGGTGATGGGCCGGTCAACCCCGAGGATCAGGCCTCCTTCGTCCAGGAGGAGGAGGTTGGCGTTCCGTCCCGTGGCCTCGAGGACCAGGGTGGAGGGCGGGGTGTCCACAAACCCCTTTTCCCCAGCAAAGCGGAAAAACACCACCCGGTCCAGCTTGAGTTGCATAGCTTCCAGCAAGGGTCCCTTTACCCGGGCCTGGAGCTGCCTTTGGAAGGCGGTTTTGGGCTCGCCCATAAGGGTGCCTTCCTCCAGGGCTAGGCTGGGGGAGGGAGGGCGGTAGCGGAGAACCAGGTTGAAGATGCGGCCCGTGGCCCCCTTGAGAAGAAGGGCCAGGCTGCCCTCATCAGGGAAGGCCAGGCCCAGGTTAGGGGCCGGGAGCTCCTTGGTCAGCTCCCGCAAAAAGGCGTGGATCAGGAGGCCTTCCATTTCCTAAACACCACCAAAAAGGCCGTGTGCCCCACCTGCTGGAAGCGGGGATGGGCCACGGGCAGCCTTATCTCCCACTCCCGCCAGGAAACCTCCAAAACCCGTTCCAGCCTGAGGGGTAGGCCCCCGGCCCTTTGCACCAGCTCCAGCACCTGGGTGATGTTGGGGAGGTAGGCCACCAGGAAACGGTCCAGCATGAGGGCCTCCGTGGCCTTGGCCAGCACCTTCCAGGGTTCCATGAGGTCCAGGGCCACCCCGTGGAAGCTCTCCCTTTCCAGGGTGGCCTCCTCCAGGCTTCCCAGGTGGAAGCGCACGTTCTCCACCTGCCAGAAGGCCCGCACGTTGGCCTCCGCCTGGGCCAGGTGCGGGGGGCGGCGCTCATAGCTTTCCACGAGCCCCATAGGCCCCACCGCCCGGGCCAGGAAAAGGGTGAGCCCTCCGGAGCCCGTGCCCGCCTCGAGGACCCGCATCCCCGGGGCCAGGTCCAGAAGGGTCACCATGGCGCTGGCATCCTTGGGGTAGGTGGGGGTGGCGCTTCGCCGCATGTAGAGGAGGTACTCCTCCAAGGTGGGCCGGTGGACGGAGAGGGCCTCCCCCAGGTGGGTGTAGACCCTTCCCCCTGGGCCCGCTTGGGCGATGGCCTCATGGGGCACGGTGCCCCGGTGGTGGTGGAAAACCCCACCCTCCTTGAGGCGGATCAGGAAGGCCCGGCCTTTGCCATCCTTGAGAAGGAAGAGCTCCCCTTCCATCCCGCCTACTTTAGCGGGCCAGGGCCAGATAGTCCAGGACCCTTTCCAGGTCAAAGGGGTTGGGAGTTTGGTAGGGTCCGGCGAAGGCGGTGGGGGTTCCCCTAAGGCCCAGGCGGAGGGCCAAGGCCCGCTCGGCCTCCACCCGCTGGGCCACCTGGGGGTCCTTGAGGCAGCTGGCAAAGGCCTTCAGGTCCAGGGAGAGGGAGCGGGCCAGGCCCAGGTAATCCCCAAGCCGGCCCTGCATCAGGAGGTCGTGGTAGGGCCAGAAAGCCCCTCGCGCCCCGGCGCACTCCGCGGCGATGGCGGCGGGCAGGGCTTCGGGGTGGATCTCCTTGAGGGGGAAGTGGCGGTAGCTGATCCGAAGCTCCCCCCTGAGGGCCCGGGGTTTCAGCTGGGGAAGCACCTCACGGGCCAGACGCTGGCAGAAGGGGCACTGGAAGTCGGAGAAGATGCGGAGCACGGGGCCCTTTTCCCCTAGCACCCAGCGGTCCTCGCCCAGGGCCGCTTCCCGCGTTTCCCTTGGGCCTATCCGGGCCCGCATGGGTTCCGTGAGGACCAGGTCCAGAAGAAAGGCCTCCTCCAGGTTCAGGCTGACCCGTTGCCCCTTAAGGTTCCCCGCGTTTTTCCCTACCCACTCCTTAAGAGGCGCACCGAAGGCCATCCCCGTGGTCCTGTCCACCAACAGGGCCAGAAAGGAGGCGTCCAGGGGGCCGGTATAGCTCACCGCCAGGAGGCGGCCGTTTTTCTCCTCCACCCGGACCTCGCCCCCGGGAGGGGGTAGGACACCCCGGAGCGCGCCTTCCACCGGTTTGCCAATCTGGGCCCAAGCCGTGCCCAGGAGGAGGAGGAGGGCCCAGCTCCTCATATCTTGAAAAACCCTTCCACCGGCAGGACGAAGACCACCGCCCCGCCCACCTGAACCTCCACGGGCTGGGCCAGGAAGGGGTCAGGGGCCTCGGAGAGGGGAAAGCCTCTCGTGACCAGGCGGGTGCGGGTGCGGCATTTCTCCTGGATTAGCTCTAGGACTTCTGGGACCCTTTCGTCCTCCACCCCGATCAGCAAGGTGGTGTTCCCCTCCCGTAAGAAGCCGCCGGTGGAGGCCAACTTGGTGGACTGAAGGCCCCGCTCCAAAAGGGCCTTGGTGAGGCCCGGGGCATCCGTATCCTGCACGATGGCCACGATGAGCTTCATTGCCCTTCATTGTACACGGGCGGGCCTGTTTGGCCTTAGGCCCTCTGCAGGGTGCCGTGCCATTCCTGAAGGCTTCTGGCCCTGGTGCCCTTTTCCCGGGCCCTCAGGATGGCCTTTAGGCTCCACCAGGCCCCCTCCAGGGTGGTGATGAAGGGAAGGCCCTTTTCCACGGCCCGCCTCAGCTCGGGATGAGGGGTAGGGCTGATAAGGAGGTCGTAATCCTCGTGGGAGAGGGTGAAGCCGGCAGCCAAGTAGGCCCGGCGCACCTCCTCTAGCCGGGCCTGCTCCTTTTCGGGAAGCCCTTCCTCCAAGAAGCGGACCCGCCCGAAGAGGGGAAGCCTTTGGCCCGCCCCCAGCTCTGCCTTGTAGTAGGCCAGGTAGGGGTCCTCGTCCAGGCCCATGCTTTCCCCGGTGGAACGCATCTCGGGCCCCAGGACCGGGATGACCCCGGGGAACTTGAGCCAGGGGATGACCACCTCCTTCACCGCATAGTAGGGGGGCACGGGTTCCAGGTTCCGCACCCCTAGCTCCTTGAGGCTCTTGCCCACGGCGATAAGGGCGGCCAGTTTGGCCAAGGGGATGCCGATGGCCTTGGAGACGAAGGGCACGGTGCGGCTAGCCCGGGGGTTGGCCTCGAGGATGTACACCTCCTCCCCAAGGACCGCATACTGGACGTTCAAAAGCCCCTTAACCCCCAGGGCCAAGGCCAGGCGGCGGGTGTAGGCCTTCACCTTTTCCAAGGCGGCAGGGGAGAGGTGCACGGGGGGTAGCACCGTGGCGGAGTCTCCCGAGTGCACCCCGGCCCGCTCCACGTGCTCCATCACCCCGGCGATCATCACCTCCTCCCCGTCGCAAAGGGCGTCCACGTCCAGCTCCAAGGCGCCTTCCAGGTACCGGTCCAGGAGGATGGAGGGCTTGTCCTGAAGGGGCTCGTAGACCTCCTCCAGGTAGCGCTTGAGTTCCTCCTGGCTGTGGAGCACCCGCATGGCCCGGCCTCCCAGCACGTAGCTGGGCCGGGCCAGGAGGGGAAAGCCCACCTCCTGGGCCAAGCGGAGGGCTTCCTCGGGGGTGGCCGCCACCCGGCCCTCGGGCTGGGGGATGCCAAGCTCTCGGCAAAGGCGGTGGAACTCCTGCCGGTCCTCTGCCTTGTGGATGGCGGCGAAGGGGGTGCCGAGAAGCCGTACCCCGGCCTCCTCCAGGCCCTTGGCCAGCTTCAGGGGGGTTTGGCCGCCCAGGGTGGCGATGACCCCCAGGGGTTTCTCGTGCTCCACCAGGTTGAGGACATCCTCGAGGGTCAGGGGCTCAAAGTAGAGGCGGTCGGCGGTGTCGTAGTCGGTGGAGACCGTCTCGGGGTTGGAGTTCACCATGAGGGTCTCGTACCCCGCCTCCCGCAGGGCCCAGACCGCATGCACCGTGGCGTAGTCAAACTCCACCCCTTGGCCGATGCGGATGGGCCCCGAGCCCAGGATCACCACCTTGGGTTTTTGCGTGGGCCAGACCTCGTCCTCCAGCTCGTAGGTGGAGTAGTGGTAGGGGGTGTAGGCCTCAAACTCTGCAGCGCAGGTATCCACGGTCTTGTAGACGGGGACCACCCCCAAGGCCTTGCGCTCGCTGCGCACCTCCCCTTCCTTTCTGCCCAAAATCTCCCCCATGCGGGCATCGGTGAGGCCTAGGCCCTTGTAGAAGCGCCAGTCCTCCCGGTCCCTGGGAGGATGGGCCTGGAGCCATGCCTCGGCCTGCACGATTTCCTGCATTTGGTAGAGAAACCAGGGGTCGATGCGGGTGGCCTGGTGGAGGTCCTCTATGGGCATGCCCCGCCGCAGGAGCTCCATGACCGCATAGATGCGGTCGGGGTTGGGGTAGAGCTTTTTCTCCAGGTCCTCCGTGCGCACCTGGGCTAGGGCCTTCACGTCCCGCTCCAGGCCCCTTAGGGCCTTCATGAGGGCCTCCTTGAAGGTGCGGCCGATGGCCATCACCTCCCCCACGGACTTCATCTGGGTGCCCAGCTGGTCCGTGAGGCCTTCCAGGGTATTGGGGAGGTCCTTGAACTTCTCAAAGGCAAAGCGGGGGATCTTGACCACCACATAGTCAATGGTGGGTTCAAAGGAGGCTGGGGTCTTGCGGGTGATGTCGTTGGGAAGCTCGTCCAGGCGGTACCCCACCGCCAAGAGGGCGGCGATCTTGGCGATGGGAAAGCCCGTGGCCTTGGAGGCCAAGGCGCTGGAGCGGGAGACCCGGGGGTTCATCTCGATGACCACCTGGCGGCCCGTTTTGGGGTCCACGGCGAACTGGATGTTGGAGCCCCCGGTGTCCACCCCGATCTCCCGGATCACCGCCTTGGCGGCGTCCCGCATCCTCTGGTACTCCACATCGGAAAGGGTCTGGGCGGGAGCCACGGTGATGGAGTCCCCCGTGTGCACCCCCATGGGGTCCACGTTTTCGATGCTGGTGATGATGACCACGGTGTCCGCATGGTCCCGCATCACCTCCAGCTCAAACTCCTTCCAGCCCAAAACCGATTCCTCCACCAAGGCGGTGTGCACCGGGGAAAGGAGGAGGCCCCGGCCCAGGATTTCCTTTAGCTCCGCCTCGCTGTGGGCGATGCCGCCCCCGGTGCCCCCCAGGGTGAAGGAGGGGCGGACCACCACGGGATAGCCCACCTCCCGGGCGAAGTGCAGGCCCTCCTCCAGGCTACTCACCATCTGGCCCCGGGGCACCTCGAGGCCGATCTTCCGCATGGCCTTCTGGAACTCCTCCCGGTCTTCCCCCTTCTTGATGGCCTCCGCCTTGGCCCCAATAAGCTCCACCCCGTAGCGGGCGAGGATGCCTTCCTCGTGGAGGGCCATGGAGAGGTTCAAGGCGGTCTGGCCCCCCAAGGTGGGCAGGAGGGCGTCGGGGCGTTCCTGGGCGATCACCTTTTCCAGGTACTCCAGGGTCAGGGGTTCCAGGTAGGTGCGCTCGGCCAGCTCGGGGTCGGTCATGATGGTGGCGGGGTTGGAGTTGACCAGGATGGCCTCGTACCCCGCACCCCTTAGGGCCTTCACCGCCTGGGTGCCCGAGTAGTCAAACTCCGCAGCCTGGCCGATGGTGATGGGCCCGGAACCGATGATGAGGATTTTCTTGAGGTCTCTTCTCGGCGGCATCGCGTACCCAATGGGCGAGGATAACATATTTGCCCCGGGCTGTCCAAGGAGGACCCCACTTCTTATGCAGAGCTTCCCGGGTTTATTGCATAACTTTGCGCATGGTCCTCGAGGCCCCGCCTTCTCCTGGTACAATCAAGGGTATGCGTAGGGTCAAACCCGAGGAGTTGCCGGCCCTTCTGGACCAGGGGGTGAAGGTGGTGGATGTCCGCCCTGCGGACAAGCGCCACACCCCCTTGCCCTTTGCGGCGGAGTGGGTTCCCTTGGAGAAGATCCAAGCAGGGGAACACCACCTGCCCCGGGTTCCCCTCCTCCTGGTGTGCGAGAAGGGGCTTATCAGCCAGGTGGCGGCCCTCTACCTGGAGGCGGAAGGGTATGAGGCCATGAGCCTGGAGGGGGGGCTTCAGGCCTTGACGGTGGGGGGTTAGGCCCTTAGAATGGCGGATGCTGAGCGTGGTGAGCGTAGCTCAGCTGGTTAGAGCACCGGACTGTGGATCCGGGGGTCGTGGGTTCAAGTCCCATCGCTCACCCCAATACCTCCACCCCGAAAGGGGTGGTATTTTAAAGGGGGGCCTCGTCCTCCCATGCGAGGATGGCGGAACCGGTAGACGCGCCGGACTTAGGATCCGGTGGGGTAGCCCGTGCGGGTTCAAGTCCCGCTCCTCGCACCACGCGGGCGAGGCCCCTTGTTCAGTGAGGTGAGGCGTGGCGGAGATCCTGGAGCGTTCCGGCTATCGGGTAAAGGTGCGGGTGGAGGTGCCTGCGGAGAAGGTGCAAGAGCGCTACCAGGCCCTCCTCAAGGATGTGGCTAAGCGGGTGCGCATCCCGGGCTTCCGCCCGGGCAAGGCGCCCTTGAAGGTGGTGGAGGCCCGGATCGGGCGGGAGGAGCTTCTTTCCGACCTCAAGGAGCGCCTGGTGGAGGAAACCTATCCCTTGGCGGTGCAGGAGCTTGGGCTTTTGCCCGTGGCGGCCAGGGTGGTGGAGGAGGAGCTCAAGGAGGGGGAGGGTTTCCGCTACGTGGCGGAGGTGGAGAACTACCCCGAGGTCAAGCTTCCCGACTGGCGGGGCTTTGACCTTGGGGTGGCGCCGGAAGAGGTCACGGAGGAGATGGTGGAAAAGGCCCTCGAGGAGCTCCGCCACCGCTACGCTGAGCTTGTCCCCGTAGATCGGGAGGCCCAGGAGAAGGACCACGTTTTCGTGCGCACCGAGGAAGGGGCGGAGTTCCCCATCGACCTTTCCAAGGCCCTTCCCCATGTGCGGGAGGCCCTTTTGGGCAGGCGTGCGGGGGAGGTGGTCATGGTCCCCGTCTTGAACGAGCAGGGGGAGAAGGTGCGGGAGGTGCGCACCGAGATTCTGGAGGTGAAGACCCTCGAGCTCCCCGAGCTGGATGAGGAGTTCGCCAAGACCCTGGAGGTGGAAAGCCTGGAGGAGCTTAAGGAGAAGGTGCGCGAGAGCCTCAAGCGCCAGGCGGAGGCCCGGTACCAGGAGGCGCGGGAGCAGGCCTTTTTGGAGAAGTTGGCTGAGGGGCTAGAGGCGGAGATCCCCCCTTCCATGCTGGAGGCGGAGGAGCGCCATCTCCTAGAGCACCTGGCCGAGGACCTGGCCCGTCAAGGGATTCCCCTGGAGGCCTACTTCCAAGCCTTGGAGGAGAAGGGCGAGTTGGCGAAGTTGCGGGAGGAGCTGAAGCAGGAGGCCCTGAAGCGGGTGCGGCGCTCCTTGGCTAAGGAGCGCTTGGCTGAGGAGCTCAAGCCCGAGGTGAGCGAGGAGGAGTGGCAGGCCTACCTCCAGGCGGTGGCCCGGTCCTACGGCGTCTCCCTGCAGGAGCTGAAGCGGGAGTTTGGGGAGAGGGGGCTTGCCCGTTTGAGGGCGGCGTACATTCAGGATAAGGCCGTTAAGGAGGCCTTGGCCAAGCTCCTATAGGTGCGCCATGGTGGCCCAGGGGGGTTTTCCCCCTGGGCTTGCCGCTACAATGGGGACTGGTATGGTCATACCCTACGTCATAGAGCAGACCGCCCGCGGCGAGCGGGTCTACGACATCTACTCCCGGCTTCTCAAGGATCGCATCATCTTCCTGGGCACCCCCATAGACTCCCAGGTGGCCAACACCATCGTGGCCCAGCTTCTTTTCCTGGATGCGCAAAACCCCAACCAGGAGATACGCCTTTACATCAACTCCCCTGGGGGCGAGGTGGATGCGGGCCTGGCCATCTACGACACCATGCAGTTCGTCAGGGCCCCGGTTTCCACCATCGTGATCGGCATGGCGGCCAGCATGGCCGCGGTGATCTTGGCCGCTGGGGAAAAGGGCCGGCGTTACGCCCTGCCCCACTCCAAGGTCATGATCCACCAGCCTTGGGGCGGGGTGCGGGGCACGGCCAGCGACATCGCCATCCAGGCCCAGGAGATCCTCAAGGCCAAGAAGCTTTTGAACGAGATCCTGGCCAAGCATACCGGCCAGCCCCTGGAAAAGGTGGAAAAGGACACCGACCGGGATTACTACCTCTCGGCCCAGGAGGCCCTGGAGTACGGCCTCATTGACCAGGTGGTGAGCCGTGAGGAAGCCTAGGCCCTTCTGCAGTTTCTGCGGGCTACGCCCGCCGGAGACGGGGCGGCTTCTGGAGAGCCCTGTCGCTGAGGTCTACATCTGCGAGGAATGTGTGGAGCGGGCCCGGGAGCTTCTTTCAAGGGAAAAGCCGGGTCCCAAGGGGCCCAGCCGCCTGCCCAGACCCCAGGAGATCAAGGCCCATCTGGACCAGTACGTGGTGGGGCAGGAGGCGGCCAAGAGGGCCTTGAGCGTGGCCGTCTACAATCACTACAAGCGCCTCCTTCACCCGGAGGCGGAGATCGGCAAGGCCAACATTCTCCTCATCGGCCCCACGGGCACGGGCAAGACCCTTCTGGCGGAAACCCTGGCCCGGTTTTTGGATGTTCCCTTCGCCATCGCCGACGCCACCACCTTAACCGAGGCGGGGTACGTGGGGGAGGATGTGGAGAACGTTATCCTTCGCCTCCTGCAAAACGCCGACTTTGACGTGGAGCGGGCGGAGATGGGCATCGTCTACATTGACGAGATCGACAAGATCGCCCGCAAGTCGGAAAACCCCTCCTTAACCCGGGATGTTTCCGGGGAAGGCGTGCAGCAGGCCCTTCTGAAGATCATCGAGGGCACCATCGCCAACGTGCCGCCCCAGGGGGGGCGCAAGCACCCGCACCAGGAGTTCATCCCCGTGAACACCAAGAACATTCTCTTCATCCTGGGCGGGGCCTTTGAGGGCCTCGAGGCCATCGTGAAGGCCCGAACCGAGCGCACCACCATCGGCTTTACCCGCACCAAGAGCAAGGACGAGCCCCTGGAGGTCATCCCCGAGGACCTGGTGAAGTTCGGCATGATCCCGGAGTTTGTGGGCCGGGCCCCCCTCATCGTCCAGCTCCACCCCCTTACGGAAGATGACCTGGTGCGTATCCTCACCGAGCCCAAAAACGCCCTGGTGAAGCAGTACCAGGAGCTTTTGCGCATGGAGGGGATCGAGCTCCGCTTTACCCAGGCGGCCTTGAAGGAGATCGCCCGCAGGGCCCTGAAGCGGGGCACAGGGGCCCGGGGCCTGAGGGCCATCCTGGAGAAGACCATGGTGGACCTGATGTTTGAGGCCCCGGGGAGCGGGGTCCGGGAGCTGGTCATTGACCTCCCCCACCTGGACCAGCCCCTGAAGGCCCTGGAGGAGGCCAAGCTTCGCCAGGCTTCCTAGGCCTGGCCCAGCCGGGCCACCAGTTCCTCCTTCAGGGCGAAAAGCCTTTCGCTAAGGGATACGTGGTAGAGGTGGGGGTTCACCAGGCGGCGCACCCCCGGGTCCAGGCGTTCCACATCCTTGCGCCGCCTTTCTTGTAGCACTTCCAGGGGCAAGGGGGGAAAGAGGCGCCTTCCCCGGTAGGCTTCTTCCAGGAGGGGCTCGAGGGTGAAGCTTCCGGGTTGCAGGATACGGCGCTTGGTGGGGTCCGTGGGGTGGCGGAGGAGAAGGGGCCTGTCCTCCCGGACCTCCTCGTCAAAGGTGGCCAAAAGGTCGGCGGTGGCCAGGCCCCGGTGGTCGTAGACCCGAAAGACCCTCTTGTGCCCGGGATTGAGCACCTTTTCCAGGGAGTCCGAGATCTTCATGGCCGGGGCCCAGGTGCCGTTTTCCCGGATGGCCACCAGCTTGTAGACCCCTCCCAGGGCCGGGTAGCCCCAGGAAACCACCATGCGGGTCCCTACCCCGTAGACCAGACGCCTGAGGAGGCGGTCCGGGTCCACCCCGTACCGGGGGGCTTCCTCCAGGATCTGGCTTTTGATCTGCCAGATGACCAGCTCGTCCAAGTCCCCGGAGAGCACGATGAGGGTTTCCGGGAAACCCGCCTTGTCCAACTCCTTGGCCACCTGGATGGCCAGGTAGGCCAGGTCCCCAGAGTCGATGCGCACCCCCACCGGTTTGTGCCCCTTGCGCCTTAGCCTCTCAAAAACCCGGATAGCGTGGGGAAGGCCCGAGCCCAGGGTGTCCACGGTGTCCAAAAGGAGAATGGTGTCGTCGGGGAAGACCTCGGCGAAGGCCTGGAAGGCTTCCTCCTCGGAGTGGCCCAACGCCAAAAAGGCCTGGACCATGCTGTGGGCATGGGTGCCGGAGGAGGGAAGCCCCAGGAGGTGGGAAAGGCTCACGGCGCTACTGCGGTTGGCCCCGCCGATGAGGCTGGCCCGGGTGGCGGCCTCTCCCCCTTTGGCGGGGGCGCGGCGGAGGCCGAACTCCAGCACCAGCGCCTCCCCTGCGGCTTCCCGCACCCGGCTGGCCTTGGTGGCGATGAGGGTTTCGTAGTTGATGCGGTTTAAGAGGGCGGTTTCCAGGAGCTGGGCCTGGAGGAGAGGGCCTTCCACGCTGATGAGGGGCACCTGGGGATGGGCCACCCGGCCTTCGGGAAGGGCCCTTAGGGTAAGCCCCGGAAAGCCTCCTATCCCCCTTAGATATTCCAGGTAATCCTTGGCGAAGAGGGGCTTGCCGCTAAGGCTCTTTAGGGTGCGGAGGGCGGCCAGCTCCTCTTCGGCAAACTGGGCGGTTTCCATCCAACTCAAGAGGGGATCCAGACCGGCGAAGACGGTGTAACCCGCCTGATGGGCCCCGTAGTCGGGGTTCTTGCGATAGAAGGCTTCAAAGAGGGCTTCCCTTTCGTGCAGGCCAAGCCGGAAGTAAACCTGGCCCATGGTGAGCTGGTAGAGGTCGGTGTAGAGGATGCCGAAGGGGTCCATGGGCCTAGCATAGCTTGCTTTATTTGGCTAAACTAGCGGGATATGGTGGAGGTCCACACCTGCAGTCCCGGCTGCCGTCACCACCTGGGGGGGGCGGGCTTTGGGGATGCCCCTTTGGTGCGGCTTGGTTACAACAGGGAAGCCCGGGCGCAGAAGTTCCCCTACCTTAAAGCCCTCTCGGAAAGGCCCCTGGTCTTTGACGGGGCCATGGGCACCGAGTTGCAAAAAAGGGACCTCACCCCTGAGGACTACGGGGGGGAGGCCTACTTTGGTTGCCCGGAGGTCTTGAACCGTACCCGGCCCGAGGTCATCCAGGAGATCCACCGGGCTTACCTCGAGGCGGGGGCGGAGGTGATTGAAACCAACACCTTTGGCGCTCTCCGCCATGTGCTGGCGGAGTATGGACTGGAGGGGGAGGCGGAGGAGCTGGCCTACCTGGGGGCTCGGGTCGCCAAGGAGGTGGCCGAGCCCTACGGGGCCTTCGTGGCGGGGGCCTTAGGGCCGGGCACCAAGCTTATCTCCCTGGGCCAGATCACCTGGGATGAGCTTTTTGCCGCCTACAAGGAGGCGGTACGGGGGCTTCTAAGGGGCGGGGTGGACCTGATCCTTCTGGAAACCGCCCAGGACATCCTGCAGGTGCGGTGTGCGGTCCTGGCGGCCCGGGAGGCCATGGCCGAGGTGGGCAGGGAGGTGCCCTTGCAGGTCCAGGTGACCATGGAGGCCACGGGCACCATGCTGGTGGGCACGGACGAGCAGGCGGCCCTGGCGGCCTTGGAGAGCCTGCCCATTGATGTGGTGGGTATGAACTGCGCCACGGGCCCCGACCTCATGGACGCCAAGATCCGCTACTTTGCCGAGAACGCCACCCGCTTCGTGAGCTGCTTGCCCAATGCGGGCCTGCCCCGGAACGAAGGGGGAAGGGTGGTCTACGACCTCACCCCAGAGGAGCTGGCCAAGTGGCACCTCAAGTTCGTGACCGAGTACGGGGTAAACGCCGTGGGTGGGTGTTGCGGCACGGGGCCGGAGCACATCCGAAAGGTGGCGGAGGCCATTAAGGGGAAGCCGGCCCCCAAGCGTCCGGAAGCCTTCCCACCCCAGGTGGCCTCCCTCTACCAGGCGGTTCCCCTGCGCCAGGAGGCCAGCCTCTTCCTGGTGGGGGAGCGCCTGAACGCCACCGGGAGCAAGCGGTTTCGGGAGATGCTCTTCGCCCGGGACCTGGAGGGGATCCTGGCCCTGGCACGAGAGCAGGTGGCGGAGGGGGCCCACGCCCTGGACCTCTCCGTGGCCTGGACGGGAAGGGATGAGCTAATGGACCTGGCCTGGCTCCTTCCCCACCTGGCCACGGCGGTCACCGTGCCCTTCATGGTGGATTCCACCTCTCCTTCGGCCATGGAGTTGGCCCTGAAGCACCTTCCGGGCCGGGTCCTTCTCAACTCCGCCAACCTCGAGGACGGCCTCTTGAAGTTTGACCAGGTGGCTTCCCTGGCCAAGGCCCACGGGGCGGCCTTGGTGGTCCTCACCATTGACGAAAGGGGCATGGCCAAAACGCAGAAGGAGAAGGTGCAGGTGGCCTTGCGCATGTACGAGCGCCTCACCGAGCACCACGGTTTCCGCCCGGAGGACCTCCTCTTCGACCTCCTCACCTTCCCCATCACCCAAGGGGACGAGGAGAGCCGCCCCTTGGCCAAGGAAACCCTGCTGGCCATGGAGGAGCTACGGGAGAGGTTTCCCGGGGTGGGCTTCATCCTGGGGGTATCCAACGTTTCCTTTGGCCTGAAGCCCCGGGCCCGGCGGGTCCTGAACTCCATTTTCCTGGACGAAGCCCGGAAGAGGGGGCTTACCGCCGCCATTGTAGATGCGGGGAAGATCCTCCCCTTGGGCCAGATCCCCGAGGAGGCCTACGCGCTGGCCCTGGATCTCATCTATGACCGGAGGAGGGAGGGGTACGACCCGCTTCTGGCCTTTATGGCCTACTTTGAAACCCACCGGGAGGACCCTGCCCTTAAGGAGGATGCTTTCCAGGCCCTTCCCCTTTTGGAGAGGCTAAAGCGCCGGGTGGTGGAGGGGAGGAAGGGGGGCCTCGAGGGGGACCTGGACGAGGCCTTGAGGCTTGGCCATACACCCCTGGAGCTCATCAACGGCCCTCTTTTGGAAGGCATGAGGGAGGTGGGGGAACTCTTTGGGGCGGGGAAGATGCAACTGCCTTTCGTCCTCCAGGCTGCTGAGGTGATGAAGCGGGCGGTGGCCCACCTGGAGCCCCACATGGAACGGCGGGGGGAAGGCCGGGGGAAGATGGTGCTGGCCACGGTCAAGGGGGATGTCCACGACATTGGCAAGAACCTGGTGGACATCATCCTCACCAACAACGGCTACCAGGTGATCAACCTAGGGATCAAGGTGCCCATTGAGGAGATCCTCAAGGCGGTGGAGGAGCACAAGCCCCATGCGGTGGGGATGTCGGGGCTTTTGGTGAAGAGCACCGTGGTCATGAAGGAAAACCTGGAGTACATGCGGGATAGGGGCTATACCCTGCCGGTGATCCTAGGGGGGGCGGCCCTCACCCGCTCCTATGTGGAGGAGCTAAAGGCCGTTTATCCCAACGTCCACTATGCGGAGGATGCCTTTGAGGGCCTTAGGCTCATGGAGGCCCTCACCAGCGGGGAGGCCACCTCGGTGCCGAGGGCGGCCAGTAAGCCCCGGGTGGAGGCACCCCAGGTGGTGCCCAGGGCCAAGCCGGTGGGGGAGGCTCCCTTTGTCCCCCGGCCTCCTTTCTTCGGGGTGCGGGTGGAGGAGAACCTGGACCTGGCCACCCTCGCCCACTACGTGAACAAGCTGGCCCTTTTCCGGGGCCAGTGGGGCTACAGCCGCAAAGGGCTTTCCCGGGAGGAATGGCAGGCCCTGGTGGAAAGGGAGGCCGAACCCGTGTTCCGAAGGCTTCTCAAGGAGGCCATGGAGGAGGGCTGGCTCAGGCCCAGGGTTCTCTATGGCTTCTTTCCCGTGGCCCGGGAAGGGGAGGAGCTTTTGGTCTTCTCCCCCGATACCGGGGAGGTTTGGGAACGCTTTGCCTTCCCTCGGCAAAGAGGTGGCGGCTTAAGCCTCGTGGACTTTTTCCGAGCGCGCTTTGCCCCTCCCTTGGCGGACGAGGAGGAATGGCTTCCCGCCTTTAGGGCTGGGGCCAGGGATGTCCTGGGGGTGCAGCTGGTCACCATGGGGGAGGAGCCTTCCCGGAAGGCCAAGGCGCTTTTTGAGGCTGGGACCTACCAGGAGTACCTTTTCGTACATGGCTTCAGCGTGGAGATGACGGAGGCCCTGGCGGAGTACTGGCACAAAAGGATGCGGCAGATGTGGGGGATTGCTGGTAAGGACGCCACCGAGATCAGAAAACTCTTCCAGCAGGGCTACCAAGGGGCCCGGTACTCCTTCGGCTACCCCGCCTGCCCCGATCTAGCCGACCAAGCCAAGCTGGACCGGCTCATGGACTTCAGCAGGGTTGGGGTGCGCCTCACGGAGAACTTCCAGCTGGACCCCGAGCATGCCACCAGTGCCATCGTGGTCCATCACCCAGAGGCGCGGTACTTTAGCGTGGATTGAGGATACTTAAGAGGGTGCCGCATACCCCGGCTACCACCCAGCTCCCCTGGCCGAAGGCGATGGCCTCTGGTTCCGCGGCCAAGGGGTATACCTCTTCCCAGGTTAGGCCGTCTTCGGAGAAGGCAACGACGCCGTCACCCGGCCGGGGGTGTCCCACAAGAGCAAAGCGGCCTTGGCCGTAGGCCACGCTGGGAAGGTACTGGGGAAGGTGCTGGGTGTTGGCTTCCTCCCAGTCCCAGGGCCTTTTGGCCACCAGGATGGTCCCGTACCCTGTGGCCACAAAGCGTCTGTTGCCGGAGGCAAGGCCCTTGAGCCACGGGGCTCCGCCCGACAACACGGGTTCCCAGCGGACACCATCGCGGGAGGCAAAGAGGGTTCCCTTCTCCCCTGCGGCCAGGAAGATTTCCCCTCCAAACACCACCCCCAGCAGGGTTTGATCGGTGGGTGCGGCCAGGGCCTCCCAGGCCAGGCCATCTTGGGAAAGGAGGAGGGCCTCGCCTACGGCGACGAAGCGGTTGTTGCCGAAGGCCACGCCATAAAGCCACTTCTGCGTGGGGGAGGGGAGTGCCCTCCAGGCCGTACCGTCGCGGGAATAGAGCACCAATCCCTTCTCCCCCACGGCAACAAAACCCCTTTGACCCCGGGTCACGGCCATGAGCCAGCCTGGGGCGCGTGCGGCTAGGTTCCACTTGGAGCCATTGGGCGAGGTAAGGATCACTCCCAAGAGTCCTTCGTGTCCTACGGCCACGAAGCCCTCTGGGCCAGCACTTAAGGCGGAGAGGTGCTGCCCTGTTCCCGTATGCACGGGGTTCCAGGTGAGGCCGTCCTCGGAGAAGTAGAGGGAGGTACCCCAACCGGAGGCCACGAACCGCTGGCCGTTCCAGGCCACGCCGGTGAGGAAGGGTTGGCCCCCGAGGGGTATGCGTAGCCAGCGGGCACCATCCCGGGATACGAGGACGGTGCCGTGCTCCCCCACAGCGACCCAGTGCCCGTTGCCCCATTCCACCGCGAAGAGTCCCCTCCAAACCCCTGAGGTTTGGGGCTGCCAGGTCCGCCCGTCTTGGGAGGCGAGGACGAGGCCACCCCACCCTACGGCCACCCAAAGGCCGTTAGCGAAGGATACGGCGTTGAGAATACCCGGTGCGGGCAGGTGTTCAAAGTGGAGGCCATCCCGGGAAACCAGGATGACATGGTCACCTACAGCCACGAACTTTCCCTGAGCAAAGGCCACGCCCCAAAGGTTGGCGTTGGTGCCTGGCTCTAAGGGGTACCAGGCATACCCATCCGTGGAGCCTAAAGCCAGGCCCTCCATACCCACGGCAAGATACCGACCGAGCCCGTAAGCAACAGCCCAAAGACCCCTTCGGTCCCCACCCCGGTGCACTTCCTTCAAGGTACCTTTCCCTGTTGAGGCCAAAATGGTGCCTTGCGCTCCCACCACCACCCAGGGATGTTCCCCGCCGGTACAGGCGGTGAGGGAAAGGTGGGTGGGGGTGGACACGGGCCTCCAGTCCAGGCCATCTGGGCTTTCCAAGCAGAGGCCGTGCCATCCTAGGGCAACAAACCGGTCTCTTATCCAATGAACCCCCAGAAGAGGGGTGGAACGAACCATCCATGGGCCCAGGGGTTTGCCGATGGTAAGGTTGGTTCGGGGGTTGGTTCCGGCCATTTTCTCTCCAATATCTAGACCTATATCTAGATAGGTACCATACCCTGAGGTGCAGGACAAGGGGTTGCCCCGGTGGGTCTGGCCGATATACTTGGCCCCGTGCTAGGCCTTTACCACGCCGCCCGGAGCCTGGGCTTGAGGCCTGCCCTGCTGGAGTCCTTGGGGATCCGGGCGCCTTTTTCCCGCCTTTTCCTTTTGGGGTTGCGGCCAGCGCACCGCCTCGAGGTGTGGGAGGGCCGGCTTTACCTGGACGGAAAGCGGGTGGGCGAGGCCCTGGACATCTTTACCTACCTGGAAAAAGGGCTGGGGAGAGGGTATTTCCCTGCCTGGATGGGGTTCTTTGCCTACGAGTTTGCCCGGCATCTGGGCCTGGCCACCCACAAGCCCCTTCCTGGCCTTCCCGAGGCCGCGTTCTCCTACTACCCCGAGGGATTCGCCCTCCTCGAGGGGCGGCTGGTGGAAACCCCTTCCTTTCCCTTGAGGCCCCTTCCCTATAATCCCCCTCCCTTGCCCCAATACCCCCTGGTTTCCGATTTCCCCAGGGAGGATTTCCTGCTTGGGGTTGTGGCGGTGCAGGAGAGGATCCGGGCCGGGGTGGTCTACCAGGTGAACCTTTCCCACCGCTTCCGGCTTTTGGGCGCGGTGGACCCCCTCCTCCTTTACGCCCGCCTCCGTTCCTTAAACCCCTCCCCCTTTATGGGGCTAATGGAGGGGGAGGGATGGGCGGTGGTCTCGGGTAGCCCGGAGAGGCTTTTAAAAAAGGTGGGAGGCCGGGTTCTTGCCCGGCCCATCGCCGGCACCCGGCCTAGGGGGGAAACGGAAGCCGAGGACCTGGCGTTGGAAAGGGAACTCCTCTCCTCCCCGAAGGAGCGGGCGGAGCACGCCATGCTGGTGGATCTTCTGCGCCACGACTTGGCCCGGGTGGCCCTGCCGGGTACGGTGAGGGTGCAGGAGCTCTTCACCGTGGAGCGCTACGCCCACGTGATGCACCTGGTGTCCGAGGTGGAGGGGTACACGCGGGCTCCTTTGGGCCGGGTCTTCGCCAGCCTCTTCCCGGGAGGCACCATCACCGGGGCCCCCAAGGGGACGGTGATGGAGGCCATCCGGGAGCTGGAACCTGTACCGAGGGGGGCTTATACGGGAAGCCTGGGGTACGTGTCGGGCCGGGGGGCGGATTTCAACATCCTCATCCGCTCCTTCCAGAGGGTAGGGGAGGAGGTGTATTTCTCTGCGGGGGCGGGGATCGTCATCGCCTCGGAAGCGGAAGCGGAGTACGAGGAGACCCTCCACAAGGCACAAAGCCTCCTACTGGCCCTGAACCGGGGCCGGCCTGGGGTCAAGCCCTTGCCTCCCAGGCCCTCGAGCTCCTGGGCGCCGCCTCCCCCTCCCCGGCGGGTAAAGGCCCGGGTGCTTTTCCTGGAAAACCGGGATTCCTTCAGCTACAACCTGGTGGATTACCTGAGCGCCTTGGGGGCTGAGGTTCAGGTGGTGGATCAGGAGGAGCCACCCCATTTCCAAGGCTTTACCCACCTGGTGGTAGGCCCAGGGCCCAAGGACCCCTTTGCGGCGGGAAGGGTTTTGGCCTGGACGCAACAGGCCTTGGCGGAAGGGATGCCTTTCTTTGGGGTATGCCTGGGGCACCAGGCCTTGGGGGTGGCCTTGGGGGCGGAGCTTTACCGGGAAAGGCCGGTCCACGGGGAGGCCCACCCCGTTTTCCATAGCGGGGAAGGGCTCTTTGCGGGCCTACCCAATCCCCTTCCCTTTGCCCGCTACCACTCCCTGGCCCTTAGAAACCTTCCTCCCCAGGTGCGCCTCCTGGCTTGGACAGGGGATGGGGTACCCATGGCCATCTGGGACGGCAGACGGGCCTATGGCGTCCAGTTCCACCCGGAGAGTATCCTGTCCCCGTGGGGGATGGAGCTTTTGGCCAGGTTCCTGGAGGAGGCTTAAGGCGGGTGCTCCTGAGGGGGGAGCCTTTTCGCGAGCCCCTTCCGGAAGGGTTTTTGTACCACGGCCTAAGCGTCTTCACCACCTTGCGGGTGGAAAGGGGAGAGGCCCTTTGGTTGGAGGAACACCTCCACCGCCTGAGGCGGCACGCTTCAGCCTTGGGGCTTCCCTACCCGGGGGATGGGGTGTTCCTGCAGGACTTCGAGGCCCTTAAAGGAGAGCTTTCCCACCTTCCTTGCCTCCGCCTCCGCTTCACCGTGGGGGAGGGGGTCTGGCTTACCGAGGCCCGGCCCTATACCCCCCTTCCCTTGGCGGCCTATGAGGAGGGGGTGCGGGTTCTCCTCACGCCCTACCGGGTGCATCCGGACCTGTACCGCTTTAAGACGGGCAACTACCTGCCGTACCGCCTGGCCTTGAAGGAGGCGGAGGGGCAGGGGGCCTTTGAGGGGCTTCTCCAAGATGGGGAGGGCTATGTGGTGGACGGAAGCCGCACCAGCCCTCTCCTTTACCGGGATGGGGTGCTCGTGCTCCTGGAGGGGGGCCTCGAGGGGATCACCCGGAGGAAGGTGGCTGAGGCGGCTCGGGAACTGGGCCTAAGGGTGGAAAGGGCCCGGCTTTACCCCTGGGAACTTCCCTTGGCTGAGCCGCCACCCCTTCCGCCGCAACTGGCCCTGCGCCGCCAACGGGGGGAGCGGGAAGGAAGGGGAAGCCTGCTCCTAGCGGGAAGCGGGGTGGGGCTTTTGCCCGTGGGGCCGCTTCCGGAGGCTTTGGCCCCCTTGGTGGAGCGCTTCCTTCCCGCCTGCTATACTGAATAGCGGTACCTCCAGCCCATCCCCATGGGCTGGTGCCCCTTTTTACGCGGAGGGAAGGGATGAAGAAGCCGGTTTACCTGACCCCAGAAGGCTTTAGGCGCCTTCAGGAGGAACTCAACCACTTAAAGACCACCAAGCGGCAGGAGATCTCCGCCGACTTTGAACAGGCCTTGGAGGAAGGGGATTTAAGGGAGAACGCTGGCTACGATGAGGCCCGCCGGGCCATGTGGCAAAATGAGGCCCGGATTGCCCAGCTGGAGGACCTCTTGGCCCGGGCGGTGGTGGTGGAGGGGAACGGCTCCTATGAGCAGGTGGCCTTGGGCTGCCAGGTGGAGCTGGAAACCGAATCCGGGGAAAGGCTCTCTTTGGCCATTGTGGGGAGCCACGAGGCTGACATTTTCAGCGGCAAGATCTCCGACGAGTCCCCCTTGGGCCAGGCGCTTTTGGGCAAGAAGGTAGGGGACGTGGTGGAGATAAGGGGCAAGAGGGGAGCCCAGGTCTACACCATCCTGGAGATCAAGCCCCTATAGTTCTGCGAGGGCAGGCGTGGCCTTAAGAGGGCCCAGGGCCTCTTCCGCATGGTGTTTGAGGGCGAGCATAAGTCTTTCCAAGGGAGCCTCCTCCAGATGGGGAAGGGCCTCGCTACCCGGGAGGTGGAGGATGGCCCTGAGGGCTGCCACGCCCCTTTCCCCCAGGTAGATGCCCTCATCCTCCAGGCGGCCCGCCTTCAGGTATAGGCCCGGCCCCAAAAGGTTGGGACCCAGGCCCCCCGCCTTCACCACCCGCCAACCGGCCCACACCAGGGGCAGAAGGGGCCTTTGGTGTTTGGCGATGCCCCTTAGGCCCGAGATGAAGACGGGGTAGATCCTGGGCGCGGCCTCGGGGGAGGCCAGGCGGTAGGCCAGTTCCGCCAGAAAGGAGGCCAGAAGGAAGCGCTCGGGTTCCTCCAGGCCGTGGAGCCTTCCGAGAAGCTCCGCCTGGGTGAGGGTGGGAAGGCCTTCCCCCTTGGCGTAGACCTGGAAGCGCACGTGGTGGAAAAGGGACAGCCTCCCCGAACGCCCCGAGGGGCGCACCCCCTTGCGGGCCACGGCCTCGAGGCTCCCCCCTGGGGTTAGGAAACGCAGGAGAAGATCCCCTTGGGGTAGGGCCTTACGCCCCACCACCACGCCTTCCTCCAGCCGGTAACGCTCCACCTCTTTAGTGTATGCTTAAGGTATGGAACGGACCCTGCGCGATGTTCTGGAGTGGGTGGTCTTGGGGTTACTGGTGGTGGTGGGGGTGCTCCTTGCCCTGTGGGTGGGCGGATGGGTGTTCTCCTTTCTGGGGCGGGTGCTCCTGGCGCTTTCCGGCCTGATCTGGGAGCTTTTGAAGTTCGCTATCCCCTTGCTGATCCTGGCGGCCATCGGCTACGGGGTGGTGTACCTTTTGCAGAGGCGAACCGCATAGGGTAGCCCCTCGAGGAGGGTCAGGAGGCGATCCCGAACCCAGCCCCCACCCAAGGGGCTGGGTTTTTTCTTAACGTGCCGGATACCCTTGACCTTAACGATATGGGGGGTGTAACCTATTTCCTCAATAGGAGGGAGCATGGACCGAAGGTTTCTACTAAGGCTGGGGACGCTTCTGGGGGCGGGTTCCCTGCTGGGGGTGCGGGCCAACGAGCGGCTGGCCTACAAGGACTTCAAGAAGGAAACCCCCATGGCCGTGGTGTACCACCTGGACTTTGGGGACCCTAACCGCTTTGGGCAGATGCTGACCAACATCAGCAACCACCTCTCCGTCTACGACAACGACCCCTTCAAGGTCAAAATCGTGGTGGTGGCCCATGGGGCCGGGGTTCAGTTTTTCCTTAAGGATCTGGAGGGTACGCCATGGGCCTCGGCCCAGTACGACCGGGAGGCCCTTTTCAGCCGGGTGAAGCAGCTGGCCCAGCTGGGGGTGGAATACTACCTCTGCGAGATCACCTTTAGCCGCAACAACATCCCCAAGGACAAACTTCGGCCGGAGGAGTTCCTCAAGTGGGTGCCCTCTGGGGTGGGGGCTTTGGGGGAGCTTCAGGCCAAAGGGTACGCGTACATCAAGGTGGGTTGAACCTGAAAGGACCCCTAGGGTGCGTATAATGCCCCCATGCGGGTCCTCTTCATCGGCGACGTGATGGCCGAGCCCGGCCTCAGGGCGGTGAGCCTGCACCTGCCGGATATCCGGGACCGGTACGATCTGGTCATTGCCAACGGGGAGAACGCCGCCAAGGGTAAGGGCCTGGACCGTCGTTCCTACCGCATCCTACGCGAGGCAGGGGTGGACCTGGTTTCCTTGGGGAACCATGCCTGGGACCACAAGGAGGTCTACGACCTTTTGGAGAAGGAACCCGTGGTCCGGGCCCTCAACTACCCTCCGGGTACCCCGGGGCGGGGTTGGTGGCGGCTTTGGGCAGGGGAGGAGAGCCTCCTCTTTGTGCAGGTGATGGGCCGGATCTTCATGGACCCCCTGGACGATCCCTTCCGCACCCTGGATGCCCTTTTGGCCCAGGAAAGGGCGGACTATATCCTGGTGGAGGTGCACGCCGAGGCCACCAGCGAGAAGATGGCCTTGGCCCACTACCTGGACGGGCGGGTGACCGCGGTGCTGGGCACCCACACCCACGTGCCCACCCTGGACACCATGCGCCTGCCCAAGGGTACCCTGTACCAGACCGATGTGGGCATGACCGGCACCTACGAGTCCATCATCGGCGGGGAGGTGGAAACCTTTCTGGCCCGCTTCCTCACGGGTAGGCCCCAGCCCTTTAGGGCTGCCCAGGGAAGGGCCCGTTTCCATGCCACGGAGCTGATTCTGGAAGGAGGAAGGGGGGCCTCCATAGGCCCTTATGTGTGGGAGGAACCTTGACGCAGGGTAAGGAGGACACCTTTGACCTCTTGCGGGCGGAGGTGGACCTTTTGGGCCGCCTTTTGGGAGAGGCCATCCGGGCCATCTCGGGGGAGCGGTTTTTTGCCCTGGTGGAGGAGGTGCGCCTCCTTGCCAAAGCCCGGCGGCAAGGGGACGAGGGGGCGAGCGCCCTCCTTTTAGAGCGGGTGGAGGGGCTTTCCCTGGAGGAGGCGGAGGCCCTAGTGCGGGCCTTCACCCACTACTTCCACCTGGTGAACCTGGCGGAGGAGAGGCACCGGGTGCGGGTGAACCGGCTTAGGGCCCAGGCGGAAACCCCCGAGAATCCTAGGCCCGAGGGCTTCCTGGCCTTGGCCCAGGCCCTGAAGGAAAGGGGCCTTTCCTTGGAGCAGGTGGAGGCCCACCTGAACTGCCTGGAGCTATGGCTCACCTTCACCGCCCACCCCACCGAGACCCGCCGGCGGACCCTAAGGTACCATCTGGAAAAGCTTCAAGAGGAGCTGGAGGCCAAGGACCGCTCCCGTTTGGCCGCCAGGGTAGCCCTGCTTTACGCCACCGAGGAGGTGCGCAAGGCCAGGCCCACGGTGGAGGACGAGATCAAGGGGGGACTTTACTACCTGCCCACCACCCTCTGGCAGGCGGTGCCCAAGGTGGTGGAGGGCCTCGAGGCGGCCCTGGAGCAGGTGTATGGCCAAAGGCCCCGCCTGAAGAGCCCGGTGCGCTTTAGGAGCTGGATCGGAGGCGACCGGGATGGCAACCCCTTTGTCACCCCAGAGGTGACCGCCTTCGCCGGTCGGTATGCCCGCCAGGTGGCCCGGGAACGGTTTTTACGGGAGCTGGAGGACCTGGTGCGGGACCTCTCCCTCTCCGAAACCAAGGTGCCCGTCCCCCGGGGTATCCGGGAGGGGGGAGAAGGGGTGGAGCGCTTTCCCGGCGAACCCTACCGCCGCTTCTTTGCCCGGCTTTATGCCCGGCTGGAAAGGGAAGAGGTCAGCACCGAGGAGCTTTTAAAGGCCCTAAAGATGGCGGAGGAGGGCCTGGCGACGGTGGGCTTAGGGCAGGTGGCCTTCTCCTTTTTCCGCCCCCTCGAGGCCCGCCTGCAGGCTTTCGGCCTGGAGCTGGCCCCTTTGGACCTGAGGGAGGAGTCCATAAAGCTTCTGGAGGCCGCCCAGGAGCTTCTTTTCGTAGGGGGTGTCCACCCCGATTTTCTCTCCCTTTCCCCGGAGGAGAAGGAGGCGCTTCTCACCCGGGAGCTGGCCAGCGCCCGACCCCTTTTGCCCGTGGGGGAGGAGCCCAAGGGCGAGGCCTTGCGGGTGGCCCTGGGGGCCCTTAGGGCCTGGCGGGACAAGGGGGCCCATGTGGTCTCCATGACCCACCATCCTGCGGACATCCTGGCGGTCTTCCTCCTGGCGCGGGAGGTGGGGTTATACCGCCCGGGCGCCTCCTTACCCTTTGACGTGGTGCCCCTTTTTGAAACCCTGGAGGACCTCCACCGGGCCCCGGAGGTGCTGGCCCGCTTACTCTCCAACCCCATTTTCCAGGCCCACGCCCGGGGCCGGGGAGGGGTGGAGGTGATGATCGGTTACTCCGATTCCAACAAGGATGTGGGCTTCCTGGCCGCTAACCTGGCCCTGTACGAGGCCCAGGAGGCCTTGGCCAGGGTGGGGAAAGGCTTTGGCCTGCCGGTTTTTTTCTTCCACGGCCGGGGTACCTCCACCGCCCGGGGCGGGGGCCCCGCAGGCCGGGCCATCGCCAGCCTGCCGCCCAGGAGCGTGGGGCACCGCATCCGCCTCACGGAGCAAGGGGAAGCCCTGGCGGACCGGTACAGCCACCCCGAGCTGGCCGTGCGCCACCTGGAGCAACTCCTCTTCCATTTCGCCCAGGCGGCCTTGGGGGAGGGGATAGAACCCAAGCCCGAGTGGCGGGAGGCCCTTTGGCAGGCGGGGGAGGAGAGCGTGCGCCGGTACCGGGCCCTTCTGGCCCAGGAGGGTTTCTTCCCCTTTTTTGAGGCCCTCACCCCCATCCGGGAGATCGGGGAGCTCCCCATTGCCAGCCGCCCCGTGTACCGGCACGGCCGGGTGCGGGAGATCCGCGACCTCCGGGCCATCCCCTGGGTGATGGCCTGGACCCAGGTGCGCCTTCTCCTGCCGGGATGGTATGGGCTTAGCGCCTTGGAAACCCTTCCCCTGGACCTTCTCAGGCGGATGTACCGGGAGTGGCCCTTCTTCGCCACCACCTTAGAAAACGCCGCCATGGCCTTGGCCAAGGCGGATCTTGGGGTGGCGGAGCTCTACCTGCGCCTGGTGCCGGAGGAGCTACATTCCCTTTTCCACGGCATCGCCCAGGAGTACCAAAAGACGGTGGCGCTTCTGGAAAACATCTTCCAGGCCCCCCTCCTCCACAACCAAAGGACCCTGGAAAGGCAGATCGGGCTACGCAACCCCTACGTGGACCCCATCAACTTCGTGCAGGTGGAGCTCCTCCGCCGCTACCGTGCCCCCGGAGGCCGGGAGGACGAGGCCCTGAGGAAGGCCCTCTTGCTTTCCTTGCTGGGGGTGGCGGCGGGTCTTAGGAATGCGGGGTAAGATGGAGGCCGATGGAACTCGGCCAGCATCCTGACCAGCGGGTGGGCGTCTTCGTGGACACCCAGAACCTCTACCACTCCGCCCGGGACTACTACGAACGCAACGTGAACTTTGAAAGCCTCCTGCGCTTTGCCGTGGGGGGGAGGCGCTTGGTGCGGGCCACCGCCTACGTGGTGGAAAAGGAGGGGGACACCTCCGCCTGGCCCTTCATCTACAAGCTTTCCACCATCGGCTACCGGGTTAGGCGCATGTACCTCACGGTGAAGGAGCTGGGCGAGGGAGGGAAGCCCATCTACGAGGGCAACTGGGATATGGGTATCGCTGCGGACATGGTGCGGCTCATGCCCCACCTGGACGTGGTGGTCCTGGGAAGCGGGGATGGGGATTTTGTGGAGATCCTCGAGGTCCTCATGGAAAGGGGCATCCGGGTGGAGGTGATCGCTTTCCGGGAGACCACCGCCCAAAAGCTCATCGATGCCGTGGATCGCTTCGTGCACCTTCCCGAAATCCCCAATGCCTTCATGGAGCCCAAGAACGCCGAGCGATGAGCCTCGAGGCCTACGACTATTTTCTGCCCCCCGAGCTGATTGCCCAAGAGGGGGTGGAGCCCCGGGACCTGGCCCGGATGCTGGTGGTCTTTCGGGAAGGGCCTTTCCGTACGGAGCACCGCCAGGTTAAGGACCTTCCCCACTACCTTCGCCCGGGGGATGTTCTGGTCTTCAACGAAAGCAAGGTGATCCCGGCCAGGCTTCTCGCCCGAAGGCCCACGGGGGGCAAGGTGGAGGTGCTTTTGGTGCGGGAGAGGGCTCCTGGCCTCTGGGAGGCCCTGGTGGGGCCAGGGAGGAAGGCTAAGCCCGGCACGAGGCTTGTTTTCCTTTCGCCCCGGGACCTGAAGGAGGTTTCGGGCCTGATGGCGGAGGTGGTGGGGGTGGAGGAGGGGGGGGTGCGGCTCCTCCGTTTCCAGGGGGACCTCTTGGCCCACTTGGAGGAGGTAGGGGAGGTGCCCTTGCCCCCCTACATCAAGACCAGAATCCCCCTTGAGCGCTACCAGACGGTGTACGCCAGGCGCCCAGGTTCGGTGGCGGCCCCCACCGCTGGGCTTCACTTCACCCCGGAGCTTTTGGCCCGCCTGAGGGATATGGGGGTGGAGCTCCGCTTCCTCACCCTGCACGTGGGCCCCGGCACCTTCCGCCCGGTGAAGGGGGATCCGGAGGGGCACCCGATGCACCCCGAACCCTACGAGATCCCCGAGGAAACCGCAAAGGCCGTCAACCAGGCTAAGGAGGAGGGGAGGCGGGTGGTAGCGGTGGGCACCACCGTGGTGCGGGCCTTGGAAAGCGCTTACCGGGAGGGGGTAGGGGTAGTGGCTGGGGAAGGGGAGACCCGGCTATTCATCCGGCCGCCCTATACCTTCCGGGTGATCGATGGTCTTTTCACCAACTTCCACCTGCCCCGCTCCACCCTCCTCATGCTGGTGGCGGCCTGTTTGGGCTACGAAAGGACCATGGAGGCCTACCGGCTGGCGGTGGCGGAAAGGTATCGGTTCTACTCCTTAGGGGATGCCATGCTCATCCTCTAAGCAATGCGCTCACCCAGTCCCAGGCCTCCTGTGGTCCAAGGAGGCGGGGGTTGCGGCCTGGGTGGAACCAGGCGAGGAGCTCTTGGACCTCCCCCGGGCCGGGTTTTCCTTCTTCGGTCCCGAGGAGAAGCTTGTGGTCCCCATCCGCTAGCCACACCATCCCCACCACCTCCCCTTCCACCTGGGTTCCTGGAGGAAGGGCCGGGCCCAGATACACGGCATCCACCTCCTCCCCGTCGGCGGGGTTGATGAGGCCCGGGATGAGGCCGTAGTTCACCGGCGCCGGTTGGTCCACGGCCACCAGGCTGAGTCTCCCTTCCTTCCAGGCATAGCGGAAGGGGCTTCCCTTGCTCCACTCCACCACCATGGAAAGCCGCATCATCCCAGGTTAAGCAGCAAGCGGGCCACGGAAAGGTAGATGAGGAGGCCCGAGATGTCGGAAAGGGTAGCCACCAGGGGATTGGACACCAAGGCGGGGTCTACTCCAAGACGCCTCAGCACCACGGGGAGCATGGCCCCCACCAGGTTGGCGAAGAGCACCAGGAGGAAGAGGGCTAAGCCCACCGCCGGGGCCAAGGGGGCGTGCCCGTCCAGGAAGACCTTGCCCAAAAGCAGCATGGCCAGGGTGAGGCCCAGAAGGCTCCCCACCAGGCTTTCCTTAAAGAGGACCCGCCGCCAGTCCCTAAGGTCTAGGTCGCGGGTGGCTAGGGCGCGGATGATGAGGGTGGCGGATTGGTTGCCGGTGTTGCCTCCCGTGCCCAGGAGCACGGGCACGTAAAAGGCCAAGGCGGTGGCCGCCTCGAGGAGGTTTTCAAACCCTTGCAGGATGGAGCTGGTGACCATGCCGGTCAGGATCAGGATCACCAGCCAGCGCACCCGGGCCAACCACAAGGCGATGGGGGAGGCCTGGCTGTAGACCAAATCCGGCACGTCCACGGCGGCCAGGCGGTGGATATCCTCGGTGGCCTCCTCTTCTATCACGTCCAGGACGTCATCTACCGTGACGATGCCCACCAGCACCCCCTCCTCATCCACCACGGGCAAAACGGTGAAGTCGTAGTCGGCCATGAGGCGGGCCACCTCCTCCTGGTCGGTGTCCGTGCGGGCGAAGACCACCTTGGGGTTCATGATCTCCGCCACCTTGGTCCGGGGGTCGGCCACGATCAGGTCCCGTAGGGAGAGCACCCCCTTAAGGCGGCCCACCTCATCCACCACGTAGATGTAGTAGATGGTTTCCGCATCGGGGGCGGCCCGGCGCAGGAAGCGGATCACCTCCTCCACGGTCATGCCCTCCCGTACCGCCACGTACTCGGGGGTCATGAGGCCGCCCGCCTCGTCCTCCTCGTACTGGGTGAGTTCTTCCACCTCGGCCCGGGTTTCCGGGTCTAGGGCTTCCTTTAGGCGGCGGAAGAGCTCGGGGTCCTCCTCCTCTACCGCCTGGAGGGCGTCGGCCAGGTCGTCCAGGGAGAGTTCCTCCAGGAGTTCCTGAACCCGCCAGGGGGGTAGGGTCTTCAGGTACTCCGCCTGCTCCTCGGGGCCTAGGTGGGAGAAGACCTCCGCGGCCCGGTCCTTGGGCAGGAGGGTGAGGACCACATAGCGGTGCTCCCCCTCTAGCTCATCCCAAAGGGCAAGGAGGTCCTGGGGATGGATTTCCTCCAGGATTTTCTGAAGCGCAAGGGTATCGCCTTCTCGCAGGGCTTGGCGAAGGGGGGAAAGGGTCGTTTCCACAGGCGGCCTCCTTTCTCGCTGAAGGCCGCCCATGGCGGCCTTCAGGGCCTAGGACTCGAGGGCAAAGCCCCTGTCATACCCTTTCTAGCCTAGGGGGTCAGGCTTTCCCCGTCAACCAACCTCGCTAGAAGTGTGGGAAAAATTGAGGTTGACACGCTCAAGGGGTGTACCCTATCCTAAGGCCCGGCCTGGTGGCCGGGAGGCGCATGTTTGCCAAGCTAGCGGGGAAACTACAGGAAGCCATAGACCGCCTAAGGGGCCGGGGCCGCATCAGCGAGGAGGACCTGAAGGCCACCCTGAGGGAGATCCGTCGGGCCCTGATGGACGCGGACGTGAACCTGGAGGTGGCCAGGGCCTTCGTGGAGAGCGTGCGGGAAAAGGCCCTGGGCCAAAAGGTCCTGGAGAGCCTTACCCCGGCGGAGGTGGTCCTGGCCACGGTCTACGAGGCCCTAAAGGAGGCCTTGGGTGGGGAGCCCCGTTTCCCTACCCTGAAGGACCGTAACCTCTGGTTCTTGGTGGGTCTGCAGGGTTCCGGTAAGACCACCACCGCCGCCAAGCTGGCCCTCTTTTATAAGGGCAAGGGGCGCAGGCCCCTCCTGGTGGCCGCCGACACCCAGCGCCCCGCTGCCCGGGAGCAGCTTCGTATCCTGGGGGAGAGGATCGGGGTCCCGGTCCTGGAGGTGCAGGATGGGGAGAGCCCCGGGTCCATCCGCCGCCGGGTGGAGGAAAAGGCCAGGCAGGAGGTTCGCGACCTGATCCTGGTGGACACCGCCGGGCGTCTGCAGATTGACGAGCCCCTCATGGCGGAGCTTGCCCTCCTCAAGGAGGTCCTGGGCCCCGACGAGGTGCTTCTGGTCCTGGACGCCATGACCGGCCAGGAGGCCCTGGGGGTGGCCAAGGCCTTTGACGAAAAGGTGGGGGTCACGGGCCTCATCCTTACCAAGCTGGACGGGGATGCCCGGGGTGGGGCGGCCCTTTCTGCCCGGCACGTGACGGGGAAGCCCATCTACTTCGCCGGGGTTTCCGAGCGCCCCGAGGGTCTGGAGCCCTTCTATCCGGACCGGCTGGCGAGCCGTATCCTGGGCATGGGGGACGTGGCCACCCTGGCGGAGAAGGTGCGGGCGGCGGGCCTCGAGGCGGAGACCCCCAAGTCCGCTAAGGAGCTCACCCTGGAGGACTTCCTCAAGCAAATGCAAAACCTAAAGCGCTTGGGGTCCTTCTCGGAGGTGCTCTCCATGCTCCCTGGGGTGGGGAAGGCCTTGCCCGCTGGGGTTCAGGTGGACGATAAGGCCCTGAAGCGCCTCGAGGCCATCGTCCTTTCCATGACCCCCGAGGAGCGGAAGGACCCCCGCATCTTAAACGCCTCCCGGCGCAAGCGCATCGCCAGGGGAAGCGGCACCAGCGTGCAGGAGATCAACCGGCTCATCAAGGCCTTTGAGGAAACCAAGGCCCTAATGAAGTCCCTGGAGAAGAACAAGGGCCGGGGACTCATGGGAATGTTCAGGAGGTAAGGGAGAATGGTCAAGATCCGTCTTTCTCGTTTCGGCTCCAAGCATAACCCCCACTACCGCATCGTGGTGACCGATAGCCGCAAGAAGCGTGACGGGGCGTACATCGAAAAGATAGGCTACTACGACCCCCGGAAGACCACCCCGGAGTGGCTTAAGGTGGACGTGGAGAGGGCCAGGTACTGGCTGTCCGTGGGCGCTCAACCCACGGACACCGCACGTAGGCTTCTCCGGCAGGCGGGGGTTTTCCGGCAAGACCAGCCCGCATAGCCTGGAGCCCCAGGTACAGCAAGCGCTCGGGGCCAAGGGGCATAGGAGCCCAAGCGCCGGTAGGGTTTTCCCGCCGGCGTTTTTCCTTTAGCATTAGGGCATGAAGGACCTGGTGGAATACCTGGCCAAGAGCGTGGTGGACCAGCCGGAGCGGGTTCGGGTGCAGGAAAGGCGCACCCGCGAGGGGCCGGTGTATGTGGTGGAGGTGGCCCCTGAGGACAAGGGCCGGCTGATCGGTAAGCAGGGCCGGGTGATCGAGTCCATCCGCACCCTGGTGCGGGCCTACGCCAAGCGCAAGGTGGGGGTAGAGGTGCGCTAGGGCTAATACCACCCCACCCTGGCTTGCGCCAGGGTGGGGGCCCCGGAAAGGGCCTCGGGTAGGCATCATC
>NZ_KZ851833.1:42009-100309 GCF_003336745.1 Thermus caldifontis
ACAGGAGGAAAGGGTATAACCCCCTTTTTCCCCAGCGTGGGCGCAGGCAAGGGGATTTTGGCATAATAGGGGTATGCGCCTGGTGGAGATAGGCCGGTTTGGGGCGCCCTATGCCCTTCAAGGAGGGCTTAAGTTCCGGGGTGAGCCCGTGGTGGCCCACCTGGAGCGGGTCTATGTGGAAGGGCATGGCTGGCGGGCCCTGGAGGACCTCTACCAGGTGGGGGATGAGCTGGTGGTCCACCTGGTGGGGGTGCGAAGCCGGGAGCTGGCGGAGCCCTTGGTGGGCCTCAGGGTGTACGCCGAGGTTACGGAACTACCCCCTTTGGAAGCGGGGCAGTACTACTACTTTGCCCTCATGGGCCTGCCGGTGTTTGTGGAGGGGGTTCAGGTGGGCGAGGTGGTGGACATCCTGGACGCCGGGGCCCAGGACGTCTTGATCATCCGCGGGGTGGGGGAGAGGCTTCGCGACCAAAGGGAGTTCCTGGTACCCTTGCAGGCCCCTTACGTGCGGGTGGAGGCGGAAGGGATCCACGTGGAGCCCATCCCCGGGCTTTTTGAGTGAATGCGCTATACCATCCTTACCCTTTTCCCTGGGCTCATCCTTCCTTGGCTTTCGGAATCCCTGATCAAAAGGGCCAGGGAGCGGGGGCTCATCAGGGTGGAGGTGGTGGACCTAAGGGCCTTTGGCCTGGGCCGCCATCGCACCGTGGACGATACCCCCTATGGCGGCGGGGCGGGGATGGTGATCCGTCCCGATGTGGCGGTGGCGGCCTTGGAGACGGTGCTCCCTGCGGACGAGGTGATCCTCCTCTCCCCGGCGGGGGAGCCCTTCACGCAAAAGGTGGCGGAGGAGCTGGCCGAGAAGGAGCACCTGGTCCTTCTTTCCGGGCGTTACGAGGGGTTTGACGCCCGGGTGGAGGCCTTTGTGACCCGCTCCCTAACCATTGGGGACTATGTGCTCATGGGGGGGGAGGTGGCGGCCTTGGCGGTGTTGGAGGCCACGGCCCGGCTTCTTCCCGGGGTGATCGGGGATCCGGAAAGCCACCGTAAGGACTCCTTCGTAGGGGGGCTTTTGGACTACCCCCACTACACCCGTCCGCCGGAGTTCCGCGGACTAAAGGTACCCGAGGTCCTCCTTTCCGGGAACCACCAGGAGGTGGAGCGCTGGCGCCGGCGGGAGGCCTTGAGGAAGACCCTGGCCCTGCGCCCCGAGCTTCTTAGGGAGGCGAAGCTTGGGCCCCTCGAGGCCCTTTGGCTTGCAGAACTGGACCGGGAGGGCTAGACTAGAGGCTGTTGCCCATGAACCCCTAAGGGTTCCTCTGGGGTAGGAGGATTGGGATGAACCGAGGAGCTCTTCTTAAAGTGGTGGAGGCCAAGTATACCCGCACCGACCTGCCCGAGTTCCGGCCTGGCGACACCGTGCGGGTGGCCTACCGGGTAAAGGAAGGCAACCGCACCCGGGTGCAGAACTTTGAGGGCATCGTCATCAAGATCAAGCGGAACGGCTACAACACCAGCTTCACCGTGCGCAAGGTGAGCTATGGGGTAGGGGTGGAGCGCATCTTCCCCCTGAACTCCCCCCTCATCGAGCGGATTGAGGTCGTCCAGCGGGGCCGGGCCCGGCGGGCCAAGCTTTACTTCATCCGTGAGCTTTCCGAAAGGGAGATCCGCCGTAAGCTCCGCGCCGACCGCAAGCGCATCGGCCAGGACCAGGAGATGGCCAAGGCCGCCAAGGAGGCCGCCCTTGCCGAGGCCTCCGAGACACCCAGCCAAGGGGAGTCCAGCGCCGAGTAGCCGTTATCCCGTGCTGGGGGGCGGGGAATCCTGCCCCCCGGCTTTTGTTAGAAACCCCAGGGCTCTGGCCCTCTCCAAGGCCTCCACGCGGTTCCGGGCCAGGAGCTTGCCGTAGAGGCTTTCCAGGTGGTCTTTCACCGTATCCGGGGAAAGGCCCAGGGCCTTGGCTATCTCCTTCACGGAAAGCCCTTGGGCCAGAAGGCCCAGTACCTCTTCCTCCCTAGGGGTCAGGGCGGGGAGGTCAGGGGGGGTGAGGCGTTCCTCCCCCCGGGCCACCCGCAGGAGGCGCCTTTTCAGCTCGGGGGCGGACAGCTCCTTGGAAAAGTAGGCGTTGGCCCCGGCCAGATAGGCTTCCCGTACCAAAGCGGGCTCCTGGTAGGTGGTGAGGAGGGCGATGAGGCCTGGGTATCCCGCTTGGCGTAGTTTCCGGGTGCACTCTAACCCGTCCAATACGGGCATCCTGAGGTCCAGAAGCACGGCTTCGGGCCATAGGGCCAGGGTCTTGTCCAGGGCTTCTTGTCCGTCCTGGGCCTCGGCCACCACCACCAGGCCTTCCCCCTCGAGGCCCGCCCTAAGCCCCAGGCGGAAGAGGGGGTGGTCGTCGGCGATCAGGACGCGGAGGCTAGGTTCTGGCGTCCCCATTCCTGCCCTTAGCATAGGCCTACCCCTGGGCGGATGGGGCCAACGCCTATACTGAGGCTATGCCATTAACCCTGAACGAACTGGCAAGCCTTTCCGGCCGGGCGTCGGAGGCGGTGCTTCGCGAGGAGGTGGAGGAAACCGGTTTAGTGCCGGAGGTTATCCTGGATAGGCTTCGGGAGCGCCTGGGCGTCATGCGGGATTCCATCCGGAGAGGTCTAGCCTCGGATGCCCCCAGCGTGGCGGGGATGGTGGGTAGGAACGCCAAGACCTTGTGGGAGGCTCCCGATCCCTTAAGGGACCCCCTCTTGAAACGGGTTCAGGCCTACGCCATGGCGGTCAATGAAGAGAACGCCCGCATGGGACGGATTGTGGCCGCACCCACAGCGGGGAGCGCCGGGACCCTGCCGGGGGCCCTTCTGGGGGTGGCGGATCACCTGGGTATCCCCGAGGAGGACCTCCTCATGCCCATGGTCCTGGCCGCCGGCGTGGCCAAGATCATCAACCGCCAGATCTACATCGCGGGGGCCAGCGGGGGGTGCCAGGCGGAGATCGGTTCCTCGGCGGCCATGGCGGCCGCCGCCGTTACCGAGCTCCTTGGAGGGAACCCCGAGGCTTGTGCCCACGCAGCCGCCTTAGCCCTGCAGAACACCCTTGGTCTGATTTGCGACCCCGTGGGGGGGTTTGTGGAGGTCCCCTGTGTGATGCGCAATGGGTTTTATGCGGTCCATGCGGTAAGCGCGGCCTCTATGGCCCTTGCGGGCATCAGGAGCGTAATCCCCCCCGATGAGGTGATCCTGGCCATGGCGGGCATCGGCCGCCTCCTGCCCTTGGAGCTAAAGGAAACAGGCCTTGGGGGCTTGGCGGACACCCCCACGGGGCGTCGGCTTGCCGCCCAGGCCCTGGGGGAGGCTTCCGAGGTTTAAGCTACTCCTCTCCTTTGGTCACCGGCACCCCCACCAGGTTGCCCCATTCCGTCCAGGAGCCATCGTAGTTCTTCACGTGCGGATAGCCCAGAAGGTATTTGAGGACGAACCAGGAGTGGCTGGAGCGCTCGGCGATGCGGCAGTAGACCACCACGTCCTTATCCGGGGTAATCCCCAGGGGCTGGTACAGGGCCTGAAGTTCCTCCACGGTCTTAAAGGTGCCGTCGGGGTTCACCGCCTTGGCCCAGGGGATGTTTTTGGCGCCGGGGATGTGGCCGGCCCGTAGGGCCCCTTCCTGGGGATAACCGGGCATGTGGGTGAGCTCCCCCCGGTATTCCTCGGGGCTGCGCACATCTACCAAAGCGCCCTTGCCCTCCTTCACCTTGAGGATATGCTTGAGCACCTCGTCCCGGTAGGCGCGGATGGATTCATCCCGATAGGGGACGCGGTACTGGCCTTTGGGGAAGGTGGGCACCTCGGTGGTGAGGGGACGGCCCTCCTCCACCCATTTCTGGCGTCCCCCGTTCATCAGGCGCACATCCTGGTGGCCGTTGTACTTGAAGAACCAGAAGGCATAGGCGGCCCACCAGTTGTTCTTGTCCCCGTAGAGGATTACCGTGGTGTCGTTGGCGATGCCAAGCCTTTCCATGAGGCTGGCAAATCCTTCCTCGTCCACGAAATCCCGCACCACGGGGTCCCAGAAGTCCCTCTGCCAGTCCACCTTCTGGGCATTGGGGATGTGGCCGGTGTCGTAGAGGAGGATGTCCTCGTCCACCTCGAGGATGCGAACCTGCGGGTCCTGCCAGTGCTCCTGAACCCATTCCGTGCTTACCAGTACCTCAGGATGGGCATACCCCATGGGTTACCTCCCAGGCCAATATACCCATGAGCGTAAGATAATAAAGGAATCGAGCCCACATTTGGCAATAGGGCCTTGCCATGGGGGTGGGCGTCTGGTATAAAGGTACCTGCGGGGAGTAGCCGCCCCCAGTGGGGGCCAGCCGATCGTCAGTACGGGAGCCTTCCCCGGTCGGCTGGGGCGCCTGAGGGCGCATGGCGAGACCACCTACGGGTGGCCTCGGTTTTTTGCTACTCTTCGTAAGGAGGTGGAAGGGAATGGACGTGTTGGCGCTTTTGCTCATGGTGCTGGTCTTCGTGGCCAGCATGGTGATTCAAGGAGGGTTGCAGGCTACCTTTGCCCGCTTTAGCCGGGTGGCCAATAGCCGTGGCCTCACGGGGGCCCAGGTGGCCCGGTCCATTCTGGATGCCCATGGCCTCACCCACGTGCGGGTGGAGCCGGTGCCCGGGGCTCTCACCGACCACTACGACCCCCACGCCAAGGCGGTGCGGCTTTCCGAGCCCAACTACGCCTCGCCCAGCCTAGCCGCCCTGGCGGTGGCGGCCCACGAGGTGGGGCATGCGGTGCAGGATGCCCAGGGGTATGCTTGGCTGCGGGTAAGGGCCAGCCTGCTACCGGCCGCCAGCCTGGGTTCCAACCTGGGGCTTTGGTTGGTGATCCTGGGGCTTATGGTGGGGGCGATCGGTTTGGCCAAGCTGGGCCTCTACCTCTTCCTGGCGGTGGCCCTTTTCCAGCTGGTGACCCTGCCGGTGGAGTTTGACGCCTCGAGGCGGGCCTTGGAGTTCCTAAGGCGCATGGGCTTTCTTTCCCAGCAGGAGATGGCCCCCGCCCGCCAGGTGCTGACCTGGGCAGCCCTGACCTATGTGGCGGCCCTGGCCAGCTCCTTGGCTACCCTTCTTTACTACGCCAGCCTCCTCATGGGCCGCCGGGAGGAGTAGATGCCCCTTCTCCTTTGCCCCAACTGCCAGGTGGGCATGCGGGAGGTGGAAAGACGGGGGGTCCTCTTGGACGTATGCCCCCAGTGCGGGGGTGTGTGGCTGGATAAGGGGGAGCTGGAGAAACTCCTGGCCGAGGCCCGGGAGGTGGAGCGTTCCTACGAGGAGGAAAGGGAGGCCCACCACCGCAAGGAAGGGAAACCCTACAGGAAAAAGAAAGGGTTTCTGGACATCTTTGACCTCTTTGACTGAGGGCATGCTGCCTGAAAGCCCCCGGGAGACCCCGGGGGCTTTTTCGGGGATAGGCTAATCCGCCTTCTTGAGGCGGAGGTACCAGCGCCTATACTCGGCGTACTCGGTTTTTCTGGCTTCGTCGGCCTTGAGCTCGTCCAAGGTGGCCGGAGGCTTGACGATGGCGGCCTCCCCGGGTTGCCAGTCCGCGGGGGTGTTCAAGCCGGTGCGGTCGGTGAACTGCAGGGCTCGGATGAAGCGTAGGATCTCGTCGATATTGCGACCCGTGGTGAGGGGGTAATACAGCATGCCCCGGAGGATACCGTTGGGGTCGATGATGAACACCGCCCGCACCGCAGCGGTTTCGCTGGCGGCGGGGTGGATCATGCCGTAGAGCTTGGACACCTTCATGTCTAGGTCGGCGATCACCGGGAAGTTGATGGGGATCCTGGACATCTCCTCGAGGTCCTTTAGCCAGGCCAGGTGGGCGTAGATGGAGTCGATGGAAAGGCCTACCAGCTGAACGCCCAGCTCCTCAAACTCCTTTTGCCGCTTTGCGAAGGCCAGAAACTCCGTGGAGCACACCGGGGTAAAGTCGGCGGGGTGGCTGAAGAGCACCACCCATTTGCCCTTGAGGTCGGATAGCCGAAGCTCTCCGGCCGTGGTCTTGGCCACGAAGTCCGGCGCAGGTTCGTTTAGACGGGGCAGGGTAACGGTCTCTTCCATAGCAAACCTCCTCGGCTGGAGTACCAGCCAAGCGACACTATACCCCAAAGGGGTACTAGATGCAAGTGATTTTCGTTAGCGGTTGTCCCCCGAGCCCCCGATCTTTCCCCGTTCCAGGCGGGAGCGGAGCTTAGCTAGATTGCCTTGGGCCACCTCCTCCAAGCTTACCCCCAGGTCGGTGGCCAGCTGGGCCACATACCAAAGCACGTCCCCAAGCTCAGCCAAGAGATCCTCCCGAGCGGCAGGGCCGAGGGTTCCCCCGTGGTCTCTAAGCACCTTCTTTACCTTGTTGGCCAGTTCCCCTGCTTCCCCCACCAGGCCCAAGGTGGGGTACAGGATCCGGTAGGCCTCGGGGTAAAGGGCGGTCTTCTTGGCCTCCTGCTGGTACTCATTCAGGGTCATGGGCTACCTCCTTGCGGATGGAGTAGACCCGGCTCACGCCTCCTTGGGCGGTGACCCCGTAGAGGGCGTGGCAGGCCTCCATGGTGCGCTTTTGATGGGTGATGAGGATGAACTGCTGCCCCGAGTGCAAGAACCGGGTGAAGCGGGCCAGGTTGGCGTCATCCAAGGCGGCGTCCACTTCGTCCAGTACCGCCAGGGGCAGACCCCCTTGGAGTTCCCCCAGGGAGAACAGAAAGGCCAAGGCGCCCAGGGTTTTTTCTCCCAGGGAAAGGAGGCGGAGGTCCTGGGTGCGTTTGCCTGCGGGAACCAGCATGAGCTTCAGGCCCCGGCCCTCCCGCCGCACCTCGGCCTGGGCTCCCAGGAGGGCAGAAGCGTTGCGCCGGAAAGCTTCCTGGAACACGGCGAAGCTTTCCCGCAAGCGCTCAGCGTATTCCCTTTCCACGGCCTTGGTCTCCGCCTCGAGGCGATGCAGGGCTTCCAGGGCTTCTTGGACCTCCTCCTCTTGGGCTTTAAGGCGGGCTTCCAGCTGGACGAGCTCCCTTTCCGCCAGGGCGTTCACGGGTCCTAAGCTGGCCCGCTCCCGTTCTAGCTGGGCCAGCTTGGCCTGTAGGGCCTTGGGGGTACCGGGGATCCTTTCCCCGGGAGGCAATGCGGCCCGCTCCCGCAAAAGCTCCTCCAGGAGGGCTTCCCGGCGGGCCAGGAGGAGGCTTAGGTTTTCCCGCTCGGCCAAAAGGGCGTTGGCCCGGGTGAGGGCCCGGGTTTCCCTTTCCTGGAGCGCTCGCTTTTCCTCCCGTAGGGCCATCAGCTGGCTTTCCAGGGCTTGGATCTCGGCCAGGAGGGGTTCGCTGGCGGCCAGCTTGGCCTTCAGCTCCTCCATTCGCACCTGGAGGCGGCGCACCTCCCGTTGCGCCTCTTCCCAGGCTTTCTGGGCTTGGGAAAGAAGCCGCCAGCGTTCGTGGGCATCGGCCTGGGCTAGGGCTTCCTCCAGCCTTCTCTTCTCCTCCTCCAGGGCCTGAAGCTGGGTTTCCTCCCAGGGGTCTTGGGGAGGCAGGGGGGGCTCTGGGGGCGGGGGTAGGGGGGAGGCGAGGGAGCGCTTGAGGGTGGCCACCTGGGCCCGGAGTTCCTCCAGGTGCTGGTAGGAGGCCAAGGGGGCCAAGGCCTCCTCCAGGGCCCGGACCTTTTGCGGGAGGAGCGCTTCTTCCGCCTCGAGGTCCTCCAGGCGCCGCCTTAGGAGGAGGGTCTCCCCTCCTCCCCTTGGCCTTCCCCCGGTGAGGGCCCCCAGGCGTTCCAGCACCTCCCCTTCCAAGGTGACCAGCCGTTCCCTTCCCCCTGCTTTACGGTAGGCGAGAGCGGTATCCAGGTCCTTGAAGACCAAGGTGTCCCCGAAAAGGGTGAGGAGGACTGCCTCTTCGTGGGGTACCCTAAGCCGCAGCCGGGCCAGCCGGAAAGCGGGTCCCAGGAGGCCAGGGGCCGGTTGGGCTGAAGGGGGAGGTGGGGGGGAAAGAAGGGTGAGGGGTAAGAAGGTGGCCCGGCCCCCTTCCCGCTTCAGGAGGGCGATGGCGGCTTTGGCGGCTTCCTCATCCTGGGTGAGCACCCATTGGAGCCGGGGGCCTAAGGCCACCTCCAGGGCCAGCTCCAGCCCCGGTTCGGGCCTCACCAGGTCGGCCACCACCCCCAGGACCCCGGGAAGCTGGCGCACCTTTCGGGGGCCCTCTTGCAGGTCGCTTCCCGCCTGCAAAAGGCGCCTGAGGCGCTCGGCCTCCCGCTTTGCAGCCTGGGCTTGGGCCTTGAGCTCGGCCAGCCTTGCTTCCAGCTCCCTTCTTTGGGCCGCCTGGGCCTCGAGGACCCTAAGGGCCTCCTGCTTTCGGCCAAGTTCCTCCTCCAGGCGTTGCCGCTGGGCGAGGGCCTCCAAATAGGCCTTTTGCCTCTCCTCATAGCGGGCCCGTTCGCTCAAGTAGCGGCGCAGGGCCTCTTCGTGGCGGCGTTTCTCTTCCTTTAGCTGGTTTTCCCGGGCCCGCAGGGCCTTGAGGCGCTGGCGGAGTTCCTCTGCCGGTACGGGGGGAGGGGGAACGGGGGGACCGGGGTCAGGCGGCGGGGGGCGGTCCAAGGTCTTTTGCAGCCGGGCAAGCTCCCTTAGCTCGCGCTCCCAGGCCTCCCGTTCCTTGAGGCGAAGGCGCACCGCCTCCAGGTTCTGACGCAAGGCCTCCTCCTTCCTTCCTAGGGTTTGGCGGTGGGCCTCCAGCCTTGCCCGTTCCTCCTTTAGGGCTTCCTCTTCCTGGGCTAGGGATTCAAGCCTTTCCTGGGCCCTTTGCCTCTCCTTCTGGGCTTCCTCTATCCGGGCCTCGAGGAGGCTCGCCTTCAGCGCCAGAACCTGGAGGTCCAGCTCCCGGGCCCTTTGCGCGGCCTGGGCTTCCCTTCTTAGCCCTTCCGCCCGGGCCTGGAGTTCCTTAAGCCCAAGCCTTCGCTTCTCCAAGAGGTCCCAGGCTTCCCGAAGGCGCTCCTCCGTGGTCCGGGCCGCCTCCGCCACGGGCCTAAGTCCCGAGGCCTCCTCCAGATGGCCAAGGAGCACCTCTTCCGGGGCCTCCAGAAGGAGGGCCACCTCCCCTTGGCCCACGATGGCATACCCCCCCCGGCCCAGGCCGGTGCCGGCCAGGTGCAGGGCCAAGGCCTTGGCGCTTACGGGCCGGCCATTCACCCGGAACACGGAGCGCTCCCCCTCTATCCGCCTTTCCACCACCAGGCGCTCCCGGCCCCGGGAAAGTTCTAGGCGCACCTCCGCCATACCCTGGGGAGGGCGGCCATCGCTGCCGTGAAAGAGGAAGGCCTTAAGTTCCTGTCCCCTTAGCTCGTGGGCCCGGGCCCCGGTCACGAAGCGCAGGGCCTCCACCAGGTTGCTCTTGCCCGAGCCATTGGGCCCGATGATGCCGGTGATGGGGTCAGGAAAGTCCAAAGCGGTGCGCTCCGCAAAGGACTTGAACCCCTGTAGGACCAAGCGGTCGATGCGCCAGGCTTCCCTTTCCCTCATGGCAGGCGATAAGGTTGGCTTAGGTCTAAATGGGCCAGCCCCGGCTTAGGTTCCCCCTCCACCAGGAAGCGCACCTCCTGGGCCTGGGGAAAGGTGGAAAGGAGGGTGTAGGCCAAGCTATAGAGGCGTAGGGCTTCCTGGGTGGCATCCAGACCCAGGGCGAAATCGGCGGGAAGGTCCACTACGAAAACCTGGGCCATCCGGTACAGGGCCCGGGGTTTAGGGGCCCCTAGGGCCTCGGCCCAGGCGGCCAGAACTTTGTTCTCCGGCGTATCCCCTGGGGCCAGCTCCAGGGTGCGGGTTTCCTTCCGGAGGCCTTGAGGAGGGTTGGGAAGGTAAAGGATGGTGGGCAGGCTGCGTGCGGCCAGGGTCTCCTCCGAGGGCAAGGGCAGGGCGGTGGAAGCCTGGCGCCCCGGGCTTTGCCAGTAAACCAGGGTCCCCAGGGCGAAGACGGCAAGGCCAAGGAGGTTCCAGAAGGTCAAGAGTCGGCGCATGGCTACTCCACGTAGGTGCGGATGGCCTGGGCGATGGCCTCCGCCACCTGGTTGCGGGCCTCAGGGGTCTTGAGCCGCTCCACCCCCACCTCCAGGAGTACCCCTGCCCCGGGGATATCCGTGAGGGCGTAGGGACCCTCGGCCCGGGCCAGCACGATGCCCAGGGCAGAAAAGGCCTTTTGCAAGGCCTGGGCCAGGCGCCCTGGGTCGCCGGCGTAGACCTTGAGCAAGGCGGTTTGCTCCGCCGGGGCTGTGGCCAGGAGGGCCTCGGCGTTTTGGGCAAGGGGAGAGGTGCGGGCCTTGGGGAGGTAGAGGTTAACGGTACCCCCCTGGGTCACGTGCAGGGAGACCATCACCGAGGCGGTTTGCGCCTGGGCCAGGCGGGCCTCGAGGGGCACGTACCGGTCGGTTTGCCGGGTGAGCCTGGCGCCAGGCAGGCGGGAGGCCACCCTCTTGGCCAGATCCAGGGTGAGGTCTTTTTCCAAGAAGCCTCCTGCTGAGATCCCTGGGTCCTGCCCCCCGTGTCCCGGGTCCAGGAGCACCGAGGGCCTAGGTCTAACCAGGGAACCCCACTCCAGGACCACCTGGCCCCCGCCGGGGTAGTAGAGCCGGGCGGGCGGGCTTTCCAGGGCCAGGCGCAGGCCCTTTTCCTCCTGGCTCAGGCCCGCCCCCTCTCCCTGGGCCAGGAGGAAGAGGACGCTGTTGCCCTCCACCAGGGCGTTCACCTCCCGGGAGAAGCGCAGGACCACCCGGTCGGGTCGGTGCGTCATGCCGAGAAGGCGGGCCCAGGGAAGGCGAACGAGGATGCCTTCCTGGGCCCGGTACTCCAGGCCCAAGGCCTCGCTTAGGGGCCGTAAAGGGACAAGGACCTCTTGCCCTCGTTTCCAGGCGGCCCCCCGGGCAGCCGCCTGGGCCTCGTTGGCCACCAGGGGGAAGGCCTTGTAGCGGCTTCCCAGGCCCAGGGCTACCTGGCCTTCCCCTTGCCACACGGCAAGCCCCAGGCCCCGGGCTAGGAGGTCCACTTCCCCATAAGATACGCCCCGACCCCCAGGGTACAGGGCTTGGCCCACCTCTCCCCCCGCCAGGAGGGGCCTTGGAGCCTGGGCCAGGGCGAGAAGGAGGAACAAGGCCAGCGCCAGGAACCTCATAGCTCCTCCAGGGCGCGGCGCACGGCCCGCTTCTTGTCCTCTTCCTTTCTCTGATAGGCCTTTTTCCCTCGGGCCAAACCCAGGAGCACCTTGGCGTAGCCCCGTTCGTTGAAGTAAATCCTAAGGGGTACCAGAGTGAGACCCTTTTGCTCCACCTTGCCCCTAAGCCGGTTCAGCTCGTGGCGGTGAAGAAGGAGCTTGCGCTTTCTCCTGGGGTCCACGTTGGTATAGGATCCTTTTTCGTAGGGGGCGATGTAGAGGTTTTCCAGGTAAAGCTCACCGTTTTCAAACTTGGCGAAGCTCCCGGTAAAATCCACCTTACCGGCGCGCAGGGACTTGACCTCGGTCCCCTTGAGGACCAGCCCTGCCTCGTAGGTTTCCAGGATCTCGTAGTCGTGCCGTGCCCGGCGGTTCTCCAGCACGAGGGCCATCTTACCAGAGGCGGTAGGCTTCCGGCCGCCGGTGGCCGAGGATGGGGTAGCGGGCGCGGTACTCCTTCAGGAAGGCCAGGTCCAGGTCCACCAGGAGAAGGCCCTCCTCTTCCCGAAGGCCGAGAAGCCGCCCATCAGGGCCCACCGCCAGGGAAGGGCTTCCCGTGTCCGCACGGTTGGCGAGGAGCAGGTACGCCTGGTTCTCCGCAGCCCGGGCCCGGGCCAGAACCACAAGAAGCTCCCTATACTCCCCGGGCCAGGCCGAGCCCACCAGAAAGCCCTCGGCGCCCATCAGGGCATAACTGCGAAACAGCTCGGGGAAGTCCAGATCGTAGCAAAGGGCAAGCCCGAACCCCGTATCCCCAAACTCCCAGATCACGGGGCCTTCCCCGGGCGCAATCCCCTCATCCCCCTCCTCGCCCCACGCCAGGTAGGGATGCACCTTATCGTAGGAGGGACCCTGGGGGAAGACGCCAAGCCGGTTCCTGGGGCCAGGGGCCAGGAAGCCTGCCACCACCGGTATCCGGTTTTCCTCAGCCAGGGCCTTAAGGGCCTGGGGAAGGGCGTCTTCCCTTTGCTTTCCCAGGACCAGCTCGGGAAGGAGGAGGGCCAAGGCCCCCTCCCCTTGCGCCCTTTCTACCAGGGGTAGGAGGGCCTTGAGCAACTCGGAAACGCTACGCCTTTTGCCCAGGTGGGCTAGGGCTACCCGCACGCTAGCGCTTTCCCAGGAGTTTCCAGGCGGAGGGCAAGAGGAGGGCAGCCACCCCCGCCTTCACCAGGTCCCCGGGGATGAAGGGGAAAAGCCCCATGGCGAGAAGGGCGCCCGTTCCGGCGAACTTTCCTGCCCCCATGAGCCAGGCGGCAAGCCAGGGAAGCCCCACCAGGTAGAGGAGGGCGTTGCCCGCCAGCATGGCCAAGAGGGTTCCCAGGAAGCTGCGGTCCAGGCCAAACCGCTCCACCAAAAGACCCACGAGCCCCGCTGCCAAGGGGAAGGCCAACAAGAACCCTCCGGTGGGGCCCAGGATCTTGGCCAGGCCGCCTGTGCCCCCCGCGAAGACGGGTAGCCCCGTGGCGCCCTCCGCCAAATAGGCGAGCAGGGCCAGGAATCCCAGGCGGCTACCCAGGGCGGCGCCCACCAGAAGAATCGCCAGGGTCTGGCCGGTGATGGGCACGGGGGTGAAGGGCAAAGGGATGCTGATCCTGGCGGCCAGGGCCACCAGGAGGCTACCCGCCAGGATTAGGGTTAGGTCTCGGGCCAGGGTACGGTTGGGCCAAAGGATCTTAACCAAGGGGGTATAGGGAAGAACCTCGGTTTTCCACATGGCTACCTCCAGGACCACCTGGGTGGCCGTCAACCATGGTATGGTCTTGGGGTTGACAGGTCAAGGTCAGGGGTTCGCTTAAACCAAGTGCCGGCAATCACTTATGGAAAAGCCGCTATACTAAAGCCATAGCTCTTTACCCCGCCGGCACAGCGAGGGGGGCAGGAGCCACGCTAGGAGGTAAGCTATGAAGGTAGGCATCAACGGATTCGGCAGAATCGGTCGCCAGGTGTTCCGTATTCTTCATGGGCGGGGCGTGGAGGTGGCCCTCATCAACGACCTGACCGACAACAAGACCCTAGCCCATCTTTTGAAGTACGATTCCATCTACCACCGCTTCCCTGGGGAGGTGGGGTACGATGACGAGAACATTTACGTGAACGGCAAGCCCATCCGGGCCACGGCCATAAAGGATCCCAAGGAGCTTCCTTGGGGAAGCCTGGGTGTGGACGTGGTCATTGAGTCCACGGGGGTGTTCACCGACGCCGACAAGGCCAAGGCCCACCTCGAGGCGGGGGCCAAGAAGGTGATCATCACCGCCCCGGCCAAGGGCGAGGACATCACCATCGTCATGGGGGTGAACCACGAGCAGTACGATCCCGCCAGGCACCACATCATTTCCAATGCCTCCTGTACCACCAACTCCCTGGCCCCCGTGATGAAGGTGCTGGAAGAGGCCTTCGGCGTGGAGAAGGCCCTCATGACCACCGTCCACTCCTACACCAACGACCAGCGGGTTCTGGACCTGCCCCACAAAGACCTGCGCCGGGCGCGGGCGGCGGCCATCAACATCATCCCCACCACCACCGGGGCTGCCAAGGCCACGGCCTTGGTGCTTCCTTCCTTGAAGGGCCGCTTTGACGGGAGCGCCCTCAGGGTGCCCACGGCCACGGGGAGCATCTCCGACATCACCGCGGTGCTCAGGCGGGAAGTGACCGCTGAGGAGGTGAACGCGGCCCTCAAGGCGGCGGCCGAGGGTCCCTTGAAGGGCATTTTGGCCTACACCGAGGACGAGATCGTCCTTCAGGATATCGTGATGGACCCCCACTCCTCCATCGTGGACGGCAAGCTTACCAAGGCCCTGGGCAACCTGGTCAAGGTCTTCGCCTGGTACGACAACGAGTGGGGCTATTCCAACCGGGTGGCGGATCTGGTGGAGCTGGTGCTCAAGAAGGGGGTCTAGATGCGCACGTTACAGGATCTGGATGCCCGGGGCAAGCGCATCCTGGTGCGGGTGGACTACAACGTGCCCATCAAGGATGGGGTGGTGCAGGACGATACCCGCATCCAAGAAAGCCTTCCCACCCTGCGCCACCTTTTGGAACAAGGGGCCTCCCTGGTGCTTCTTTCCCACCTGGGTCGGCCCAAGGGGGTGGACCCCAAGTACTCCCTGGCCCCGGTGGCGGAGGCCTTGGGCCGGTATCTAACCGGCGTCCGTTTCGTGCCGCATAGCCCCGGTTCCGACCAGGCGCACCAGGCGGTGCAGGCCCTGGCCCCGGGTGAGGTGGCCCTTCTGGAAAACGTGCGCTTTGAACCGGGGGAGGAGAAGAACGACCCCGAGCTTGCCGCCCGTTACGCCCGGCTGGGGGAGGCTTTCGTCCTGGATGCCTTCGGGAGCGCCCACCGGGCCCACGCCAGCGTGGTGGGGGTGGCCAGGCTTCTTCCTTCCTTTGCAGGTTTCCTCATGGATAGGGAGGTGAAGGCCCTTTCCCGCTTGCTCCGGGATCCGGAAAAGCCCTACGCGGTGGTCATCGGTGGGGCCAAGGTTTCCGACAAGATCGGGGTTATTGAGAACCTCCTGCCCCGCATAGACCGCCTTTTCATCGGCGGGGCCATGGCCTTCACCTTCATCAAGGCCTTGGGGGGCGAGGTGGGCAAGAGCCTGGTGGAGGAAGACCGCCTGGACTTGGCGAGGGACCTCTTGAGGAGGGCGGAGTCCTTGGGGGTGAAGGTGCACCTTCCCGTGGATGTGGTGGCGGCGGAGCGGATTGAGGCGGGGGTGGAAACCCGCACCTTTCCCGCGGATGCCATTCCTGTGCCCTTTATGGGCCTGGACATCGGTCCCCAGACCCAGGAGGCTTTCGCCGAGGCCCTCCAGGGATCCAAGACGGTTTTTTGGAACGGTCCCATGGGGGTCTTTGAGGTGCCGCCCTTTGACCAGGGCACCCTGGCGGTGGGCCGGGCACTGGCGGCCTTGGAGGGGGCCTTTACCGTGGTGGGCGGTGGGGACTCGGTGGCGGCGGTGAACCGGTTGGGCCTCAAGGAGCGCTTCAGCCACGTCTCCACTGGGGGTGGGGCGAGCCTAGAGTACCTGGAGAAGGGTACCCTCCCCGGCATCGAGGTCCTAGAGTAGGGAGGCTTGGTCCGGCCCCGCCCTCGTGGGCGGGGTTTTCCTATAGGATGACGGCATGCGCAGGGTCTTGGTGGCAGGAAACTGGAAGATGCACAAGGTGCCCTCGGAGGCCCGGGTGTGGTTTGCTGAGCTCAAAAGGCTTCTTCCTTCCTTGGAGTCCGAAGTGGCGGTATTGCCGGCCTTTCCCATGCTGCCTTTGGCCAAGGAGGTGTTTTCCGGAAGCCAGGTGGCCTATGGGGCCCAGGATGTCTCTGCCCACCGGGAAGGGGCTTACACGGGGGAGGTTTCCGCCCGGATGCTTTCCGACCTGGGGTGCCGTTACACGGTGGTGGGGCATTCGGAAAGGCGGCGCTACCACCGGGAGACCGATGCCCTGGTGGCCGAGAAGGCCAAAAGGCTTTTGGAGGAGGGGATTACCCCCATCCTCTGCGTGGGGGAACCCTTGGAGGTAAGGGAAAGGGGGGAGGCGGTGCCCTATACCCTGGCCCAGCTTAAAGGGAGCCTCGAGGGGGTGAACCCTCCGGGCCCAGAGGCCTTGGTCATCGCCTACGAGCCGGTTTGGGCCATCGGCACCGGGCGGAACGCCACCCCCGAGGATGCCGAGGCCATGCACCAGGCCATCCGCCAGGCCCTGGTTGAGCTCTACGGAAGGGCGTTTGCGGATCGGGTCCGGGTCCTGTATGGGGGGAGCGTGAACCCCAAGAACTTCGCCGACCTCCTTTCCATGCCCAACGTGGACGGGGGGTTGGTGGGCGGGGCCAGCCTCGAGCTGGAAAGCTTCCTGAGCCTTCTCAGGATTGCCGGTTGAGCCAAAGAGGGTTTTGGGCTACCCTTATACCCATGCGGCTCCATCCCCGCACCCAGGCGGCTCGGGAAAGCATCTTCCCCAAGATGAGCCAGCTTGCGGCCAGACTCCAGGCGGTGAACCTGGGCCAGGGCTTTCCCTCAAGCCCTCCGCCCCCCTTCCTGCGGGAAGCGGTGCAAAGGGCCCTGGGCCGCTTTGACCAATACGCTCCTCCTGCGGGCCTTCCCCAGCTTAGGGAGGCCTTGGCGGAGGAGTTTGCTGTGGAACCCGACTCGGTGGTGGTCACCTCGGGGGCCACGGAGGCCCTATATGTGCTCCTGCAAAGCCTGGTGGGTCCGGGGGATGAGGTGGTGGTGCTGGAGCCCTTTTTTGATGTCTACCTCCCCGATGCTTTCCTGGCCGGGGCCGAGGCCAGGCTGGTGCGCCTGCCCCTGGAGGAGGGGGGGTTCCGGCTGGACCTAGGGGCCCTGGAGGCGGCCATCACCCCCCGCACCCGGCTTATCCTCCTCAATACCCCCATGAACCCCACGGGCCTGGTCTTCCGGGAAGAGCTTAAGACGGTGGCGGAACTGGCCCGGAGGCACGACCTCTTCCTGGTTTCCGACGAGGTCTACGACGAGCTTTACTTCGGGGAAAGGCCACCCCGGTTGCGGGACTTGGCCCCCGAGCGCACCTTCACCGTGGGCAGTGCAGGGAAGCGCCTCGAGGCCACCGGATACCGGGTGGGCTGGATCGTGGGGCCCAAGGAGTTCATGCCCACCCTGGCGGGGATGCGCCAGTGGACCAGCTTTTCCGCCCCAAGCCCCTTGCAAGCGGGGGTGGCGGAGGCCTTAAGGGTGGCCCGAAAGGAGGGGTTCTACGAGGCCTTGCGGGAGAGCTACAAGGGGCGGCGGGACCTTCTCCTTTCTGGCCTTCGGGCCTTGGGCCTTCGGGCCTACGAGCCCGAGGGTACGTACTTCCTCATGGCGGAACTTCCTGGATGGGAGGCGCTAAAGCTGGTAGAGGCAGCCAGGGTGGCCTTGATCCCCGCCAGCGCCTTCTACCGGGAGGATCCACCCCCATGGCTTTTTCGCTTCGCCTTTTGCAAGGGCGAGAATGAGATCGCCCTAGCTTTGGAGCGCTTAGCTCCTGTGGTAAACTCCCCGGCGTGAAGCCCAAGGTAATCCGATACCTGGATAAGGGGGAGTTTCCCATAGGCGAGGGGGAAGCCCTGGCCCTTTACCGGGCCATGCGCCGGGCCCGGTTTTTTGACGAGAAGGCCCTTCTCCTTCAGCGCCAGGGGCGGCTTGGGGTCTATGCCCCCTTCATGGGACAGGAGGCGGCGCAGGTAGGGGTGGCCCTGGCCCTAGGGGAGAAGGACTTTGTGGTGCCCAGTTACCGGGAGTCCGCCATGCTCCTAGCCCGTGGCCTCCCCATCCATACCTTGATCCTCTATTGGCGAGCCCATCCCGCAGGTTGGCGGTTTCCCGAAGGGGTGCGGGCGGTGAACCCCTACATCCCCATCGCCACCCAGATCCCGCAGGCGGTGGGCCTGGCCCTGGCGGGGCGGTACCGGGGGGAGGGCTGGGTGGTGGCCACCTCCATAGGGGACGGGGGGACCAGCGAGGGGGATTTCCACGAGGGGCTTAACTTTGCTGCCGTCTTTGACGCCCCCGTGGTCTTCCTGGTGCAGAACAACGGCTACGCCATCAGCGTGCCCCGGCACAGGCAGATGCGGGTGGACTATATCGCCCGGCGGGCGGAGGGGTACGGGATCCCTGGGGTGGTGGTGGACGGCAACGACGCCTTCGCCGTCTACCTGGAGGCCAAAAAGGTGGTGGAAAGGGCCAGGAGAGGGGAGGGGCCCACCCTCCTGGAGGCCCTCACCTACCGCCTGGCCCCCCACACCACCTCCGACGATCCCAGCCGTTACCGCACCCGGGAGGAGGAGGAGGCCTGGCGGGCCAAGGACCCCATCCTACGCCTCCGGAAAGCCCTGGAGGAACGGGGACTATGGGGAGTGGAGGCGGAGGAGGCCCTCTTGGGGGAGCTCGAGGAGGAGTTCGCCCGGGAGGTGGCCTTGGCGGACCAGGCCCCTGAGCCCACGCCCGAGATGATGGTGGAGCATGTGTACGCGCAGATGGGCCCCGACCAGAGGCGGGCTTGGGAGGCCTTGCGGCAGGGGAAACACGTGGAGGAGCTATGGTAGCGGAAAAGGCCAGGGTGCTGAACCTGGTTCAGGCCATCAACGAGGCCCTGGACCTGGCCTTGGCCCGGGATGAGCGGGTTTTGGTCTTCGGGGAGGACGTGGGGCGGCTTGGGGGGGTGTTCCGGGTCACGGAAGGCCTCCAGGCCAAATACGGCGAGGGCCGGGTATTCGATACCCCCTTGGCGGAAAGCGGCATCCTGGGCTTGGCCATCGGGTTGGCCATGGGGGGGATGCGGCCCGTGGCGGAGATCCAGTTTGCCGGTTTTCTCTACCCGGCTTTGGACCAGATCCTCTCCCACCTGGGCCGCTGGCGCCATCGTTCCCGGGGGTGGGTGGGTTTGCCCGTGGTGGTACGGGCCCCCTATGGGGGTGGGGTGCACACCCCTGAGCAGCATGCGGACTCTCCCGAGGCCCTTCTAGCCCATACCCCTGGGATTAAGGTGGTGATCCCCTCGAGCCCCGAAAGGGCCAAGGGTCTCCTCCTCGCTGCCATTGAGGACGAGGACCCCGTCTTCTTCCTGGAGGCCATCAAGCTCTACCGGGGGGTACGGGCGGAGGTGCCCGAGGGCTACTACACCCTCCCCCTGGGCAGAGCCCGGGTGGTGCGGGAGGGGAAGCACGCCACCCTGATCGGCTACGGGGGCATGGTGGAGGTGATGCTGGAGGCGGCTACGGTGGCCGCCAAGGAGGGGGTGCAGGTCATGGTGGTGGACTTGGAAACCCTGGTTCCCCTGGATGAGGACACCCTCCTCGAGGTGGTGCGGGAGACGGGCCGGGCGGTGGTGGTCTACGAGGCCATGCGCACCGGTGGCTTCGGGGCCGAAATCGCTGCCCGCATCGCCGAAGGGGCCATAGACCACCTCCAAGCCCCCGTGGTGCGGGTGGCGGGGTACGACGCCCCGTACCCTCCCTTCAGCGCCATTGAGCACCACTACCGGCCCAACGCCCGCCGGGTGCTGGCGGCCTTAAGGCGGGTGCTCACCTACTGATACCCTTTCCTCCTGTTTCGTTCTCTAAGCCGCAACGAGATGATGCCTATCCGAGGCCCTTTGCGGGGCCCCCACCCTGGCGCAAGCCAGGGTGGGGTGGTATGAGGCCGTCACGTCAAGGAATCCTCGAGGGCTGGGTAGGTGGGCAAACCTGGGGCACGGCTGGCGCCTCGGCCAGCCAGGAGGCGGGGGCTTACTCGGGGGGAAACCGCGTATCCTTTGGGGAACACGCTCCACTCTCGCACCCCGTTTCGGGAATGGACGCTCGGTTGTCCGCAAGCCAGCGGTACACTCTGGGCCTGAGGCCGGTTAGCTTGAATAGAACAAGCGCAGGCAAGAAAGGCCAGGGTGGGGGAAGGCATTTGCCCAACAAAACGGGGGCGCTAAAGCCCCGCGCAACTCCACGCTTCTTCCCCCTTTGCCAAACCACGTGGGTTTCCCGGTCTAGGGCGTTGAAGAGGTTCAAGGGTTGGACCCAGTGAGAGGTAACCCGACGGAGGCCGAGGAGGTCCAGGGCACGGGGAAGTACCCTACCCTGGCGCAAAGGGGACAACCGCCGCCTGCGCCGATGAAGGCCTTAGGGGCACGGGGCTTGTCGGCTGGAGAAAAGCCCTCTTCCTCTGGCATTCCCCTAGGAAACCTGGGGCGTGCCTGCGGGGGTGGGGGCGTTTGGTCTCGGCTTCAGACTGGCGTAAAGTGAAGGGTATGGAGAGGCCCATCTCCGAGAAGCTTTTTACCGAAGCCCAAAGGCATATCCCTGGCGGGGTTTCCAGCCCCGTTAGGGCCTTCAAGGCGGTGGGGGGTACGCCTCCCTTCTTCGTGCGGGGGGAGGGGGCCTATGTGTGGGATGCTGACGGGAACCGGTATGTGGACTACGTGCTCAGCTGGGGGCCCTTGATCCTGGGCCATGCCCATCCGGAAGTGGTGCACCGGGTCAAGGAGGTGGCCGAGAAGGGCCTCACCTTCGGGGCTCCCCATCCCCTGGAGGCGGAGCTGGCCAAGGCGGTGAAGCGGGCCTACCCAAAGCTGGAGCTGGTGCGCTTTGTCAACTCCGGGACCGAGGCCACCATGAGCGCCTTGCGCCTGGCCCGGGGGTATACGGGGAGGAAGTACATCGTCAAGTTCCGGGGCAACTACCATGGGCATGCGGACGGCCTCCTGGTGGAGGCGGGAAGCGGAGCCCTTACCCTTGGGGTTCCCAGCAGCGCCGGGGTTCCGGAGGAATACGCCCGCCTCACCTGGGTCTTGGAGTACAACGACCCCGAGGGGCTAAGGGAGGTTATAAGGAAGCGGGGGGAGGAGGTTGCCGCCATCATCTTTGAGCCGGTGGTGGGCAACGCTGGGGTCTTGATCCCCACGGAGGAGTTCCTCAAGGCCCTGCATGAGGCCCGGGATTACGGGGTCCTCCTCATCGCCGACGAGGTGATGACGGGCTTCCGCCTGGCCTTTGGCGGGGCCACGGAGCGGCTTGGGCTTAAGCCCGACCTCATCACCCTAGGCAAGATCCTGGGTGGCGGCCTTCCCGCCGCCGCCTACGGGGGCAGGCGGGAGATCATGGAAAGGGTGGCTCCCTTGGGGCCCGTTTACCAGGCGGGGACCCTTTCGGGGAATCCCTTGGCCATGGCCGCGGGCCTGGCCACCTTGGAGATCCTGGAGAGGAACCCCAGTTACTACGCGTACCTGGAGACCTTGGGGGCCAGGCTGGAGGCGGGGCTCAAGGAGGTGCTTTCCCAAAAGGGTCTTCCCCACACGGTGAACCGCATGGGCTCCATGATCACGGTTTTCTTCACCGAAGGGCCCGTGGTTACCTTCCAGGAGGCCAGGCGCACGGACACGGAACTTTTCAAGCGCTTCTTCCATGGCCTCCTGGACCGGGGCGTGTACTGGCCGCCCTCCAACTTTGAGGCGGCCTTCCTTTCGGTGGCCCATAGGGAGGAGGATCTAGCCTTTACCCTCGAGGCCCTGGAACGGGCCCTTTAGCCTATGACCCTGAAGGACCCCATCTGCGCCATCGCTACCCCCTTGGGCAAGGGGGCCATCGGGGTGGTGCGGCTTTCCGGGGAGGGGGCCTTGGAGGTGGCAAGCCGGGTGTGGCGGGGAAGGGATCCCCGGAAGCTGAAGGGAGGCCGGTTCACCCTGGGGGAGGTGGTGGACCCGGAAACGGGAGAGCTTCTGGACCAGGCCCTCCTTTTGGTTTTCCGGGCACCCCGGTCCTACACCGGGGAGGAGGCCTGCGAGTTCCACACCCATGGCTCGCCGGCGGTCCTGAGGAGGGTCCTGGAGGCCCTGGTGAAGGCGGGGGCTCGGGTGGCGGCTCCGGGCGAGTTCACCTTCCGGGCCTACATGAACGGGAAGCTGGACCTGGCCCAGGCGGAAGCGGTCTTGGCCCTGGTGGAGGCGGAAGGGGAGTTGGCCCGCCGCCAGGCCTTACGGAGCCTCGAGGGGGGCTTCTCGCGGAGAATAGCCCATCTCGAGGAGAAACTTCTTTCCCTCCTCGCCCACATCCAAGCCCTTTTGGACTACCCCGAGGAGGGGGTGGAGCCCCTGGAGGCCAAGCGGGTGATTGGGGAGGTGCTGAAAGAGGTGGAGGCCCTCCTGGCCCAGGGCCGGGCCTCCCGGCTGGCCCAGAAGGGAGCCCGCCTGGCCCTAATCGGGGCGCCCAATGCCGGTAAGAGCTCCCTTCTCAACGCCCTTTTGGGCTACGAAAGGGCCTTGGTTTCCCCTATCCCCGGTACCACCCGGGACTACCTGGAGGCGCCCCTGGAGCTTTTCGGCATTCCTCTGATGGCGGTGGACACCGCCGGGATAAGGGACACGGAAGACCCCCTGGAAAGGGCGGGGGTGGAACGGGCCTTAAGGATCGCCGAGGAAGCGGATCTCGTCCTCTACGTGGCCGACCGCTCGGCTCCCAAGCCCCCCCTTCCTCCCTTGCCCCCCAGGAGCCTGAAGGTGGCCACCAAGGCCGACCTTCCCCCCCTTTGGGAAGACCCGGAGTTCCTTCCCGTTTCCAGCCTCACCGGCCAGGGCCTGGACCGGCTTAAGGAGGCCATCCGGGAGTCCCTTTTGGGCAGGGAAGGGGGGGATTACCTCCTCACCGAGCGGCAACTTGAGGCCCTCCACCGGGCCAGGGAGAGGCTTCTAGAGGCCCTGGACCTCCCCGAGGACCTGATGGGGCTGGCTTTGGAGGAAGCCGTGCGGACCCTGGCCTCCTTAAGGGGCAGGAGGGAGGTTTCCCCGGAGGTGGTGGCCCGGATTTTCCAGAACTTCTGCGTGGGAAAGTAGGGGCTAGGGCAGGAAGGAATCCAGAATGGCCTCCACCTGGTCGGTCTCAATCAGGAAGGCGTCGTGCCCGTGGGGGCTACGGACCTCCCGGTACCTTCCTCCGCTCAAGCGGGCCACCTGCCGCACCTCCTCCGCCGGGTAGAGGAGGTCGGTGTCTATGCCCACAAACAGGGAGGGTAGGTTTTTAAGCCGTTTCAAGGCCTCCTCCACCCCACCCCTTCCCCGGCCTACATCGTGGGTGTCCATGGCCCGGGAGAGGACCAGGTAGCTTTCCGCATGGAAGCGTTTTAGGAACTTCTCCCCCTGGTAGTCCAGGTAGGTTTCCCCCTTTTCCGGCTCCTGGCCCCAGCGGGCTTCAAAGCCCCGGGGTGCGCGGTAGCTCATCATGGCGATGCCCCGGGCCAAGGCCATGCCCTGGGGGGCAGGATGGCCCGCCTGGTACTCGGGGTCCAGGAGGATGGCCTGGCGGCTTAGGTGGTTAAAGGCCCGGGCCCAGGGCCCGTGCCTGGCTGGGGCGGCCAGGACCACCAGCTTCTTCACCCTCTCCGGGTACATGAGGGCGAACTCCAAGGCCACCATCCCCCCAAGGCTTCCCCCGATCACCACCGCCTTCTCCACCCCCAGGTGGTCCAGAAGCCTCGCCTGGGCGCGGGCCAGGTCGCGGATGGTGAGGCGGGGGAACCCCTTGCCGTAGGGTTTGCCCGTGCGGGGGTCCGGGGAGAGGGGTCCCGTGGAGCCATAGCAGCTTCCCAAGTGGTTGGCGGAGATCACGTAGTAAAGGGCAGGGTCCAGGATCCGCCCGGGGCCCACCAGGGCATCCCACCAACCCTGCGGGCCAAAGGCCCTTTCCAGGGGCGAGAGTTCTTGGAGGGTGGCCTCGTGGTAGGTGCCGGCAAGATGGGCGCTTCCCGTAAGGGCGTGGAAGACCAAAACCGCATTGTCCCTAAGCCGGGAAAGCCGCCCGTAGGTTTCAAAGCGCAGGCGCACCTCGGGCAAGAAGCCGCCCTGCTCCGTGTAGAACCCCTCCCGCCGGGGGAAGAGAACGGCGGTGCGGGGCCTTGGGGGAGGGATGGAAAGGGGAGAGCGGGGGGGCTTGAGGATAAGGGCCTCGTGTTCCCCCCAGGTCTCCAGGGCGATCTCGCTCATGCCAAGGCCTCCTTGAGCTCCGCCTTGAGGTCCTCCACGTGCTCGAGGCCCACGCTCAGGCGCACCATCTCCGGGGCTACCCCGGCCAGGGCCTGCTCCTCGGGGGAGAGCTGGGAGTGGGTGGTGGAGGCGGGGTGGATGGCCAGGGTGCGGGTGTCCCCCACATTGGCCAGGTGGGAGATGAGCTTAAGGCGGGAGATAAAGCGCTTGGCGGCCTCGTACCCTCCCTTCAGGCCGAAGGTGAGAACGGCCCCAGGCTTACCCCGGAAGTACTTCTGGGCCCGGGCGTGGTGGGGGTGGTGGGGGAGCCCTGGGTAGTTCACCCAGGCCACCTCCGGCTGTTCCGCCAGCCAATGGGCCAGGTGCAGGGTGTTCTCCACGTGGCGCTCTGCCCGCAGGGAGAGGGTTTCCATGCCGAGTAGGACCACCCAGGCCTCAAAGGGGCCCAGGGCCTGGCCCTGGTCGCGGAGGCCGTCCACCCGGGCCTTTACGATGAAGGCCAGATCCCCAAAGGTTTCCACAAGCCTTAGGCCATGGTACCCAGGCTGGGGCTCGGTAAGGAGGGGGTAGCGGCCGTTATCCCAGGGGAAGTTCCCTCCGTCCACCACGGCCCCGGCGATCACCGCCCCGTGCCCCCCCACCCACTTGGTGAGGGAATGGGTCACCACCGCCGCCCCCCATTCCAAGGGCCTAAGAAGGTAGCCCCCCATGCCAAAGGTGTTGTCCACGAAAAGGGCCACCCCCACCTCTTGCGCGGCTTGGGCCAGGGCCTCGAGGTCAGGGATGTTTAGGGCCGGATTACCGATGGACTCCACCCACCAGGCCCGGGTCCTCCCATCGGTGAGGGCCAAAAACTCCTCGGGGCGTTCCTCGCGGGAGGTGAAGCGCACCTCAATCCCAAGCCGTTTCAGGGTTACCTTGAACTGGTTAAAGGTTCCGCCGTAGAGGTTCGGGGTGGAGACGAGGTTGTCCCCCGCCTGGGCCAGGGTGGTGAGGGCCAGGAACTGGGCCGCGTGCCCCGAAGAGGTGGCCAGGGCGGCCTTACCCCCCTCGAGGGCCGCCAGCCGCCTTTCCAGCACCTCCACCGTGGGATTCATGATGCGGGAGTAGATGTTGCCAAACTCCTTAAGGGCGAAGAGGTTGGCCGCGTGCTCGGGGCTTTGGAAGAGGTAGCTGGTGGTGGGGTAGATAGGCACCTGGCGGCTTAGCGTGGTGGGCTCGGGCTCGTAGCCGGCGTGGAGCTGCAGGGTCTCAAAGCGCATCCTTGGCCTCCTTTCCAAGAACCTGCCGGGGGCGCTTGGAAGGGGCCAATAAGAAGGCCCCTTCTGGCGGGAAGTGCAAGGGCACCGTTCTCTCGCCTAGAAGGGGTTGGGCGTGGCGCTTACCCCCCTCTCTTATCGTCCCCGGGCGTTTCCCCCACCCGGGCCGGCCTTGGCACCAGCCCCACCCGCATCCGGCCATGGAACGGAAGGGATGGGAGGTTGCCGCGGTTTCACAGGGCCGTACCCTCCACCGCTCTGGATAAGAGAACGGGCTGGTTTTCGCCGCGCCCCGGCGCGGTTAAGGGTTAGTGTAGGAGGAGGGTTCTTTTCCGTCAACCCTTTGACCTTTTGGCCTTCCTACCCTATACTGATGGGCGCTACGGGGAGTAGCGCAGCCCGGTAGCGCACCTCGTTCGGGACGAGGGGGTCGCTGGTTCAAATCCAGTCTCCCCGACCAGAAGGCCGGCCCTAGGGCCGGCTTTTCGTATACTCCTCCCGTGGGCTTTCTGGCGGGCCTTGCCCTTTTGCTCCTGGGGCTTCACCTCATTGGGGAAGGGCTTTCCTCCGTCAAGGGGAAGCGGTACCTCCTGGCGCGGGCGTTCTCCAAACCGGAGGGCCTTTTGCTTTCCGGTTTCCTGTTGGGACTTCTTTCGGGTAGCGGGACTGGCCTCTCCCTCCTGGCCCTGGGGCTTTTGGAAGGGGGGATCTTTTCCCTGGGGCAGGCCGCTCTCCTTTCCTTGGCGGCCACCGCCGGGGCTTCCGCCTGGGTGGGGGTGGTGGCCCTGGCGCAGCGGGAGGTGGCCGAGGCGCTCTTGGTCCTGGGCCTTCCCCTTTTCCTCTTCAGGGGAAGCCGGAGCGGGGGGCTGGTTCTCCTGGGGTTGGGCCTTCTTTTCCTGGGCTTTTTGCAGATGGGCCAAGGGGCCAAGGCCGTTGTGCCTCTTCTGAGCCTGTTGAACCCAGGTCCATGGGTCTTGTACCTGGTGGGGATCCTGCTGGCCTTCCTTCTGGGGACTGCCAATGGGGTGGCGGCTTTGGCCCTGGCCCTTCTGCCCTTTTTGGGGCAGGAGGGGGGGATGGCCTTGACCCTGGGGGCAGGGGTGGGGGTTTCCGGGGTCCTTTTCCTGGCGGCCTTGGGGGGTAGGAGGGAGGCATGGGCACTTTCCGCGGTGCTCTTTGGGCATCGGTTTCTTCTCTCCTTGCCCTTCTTGTTCCTGCTTGGGCCCTTAGGGGGGCTGGGGGTGGTGGGGCTCCATCTGCTGAGCCATGGGGTCTACGCCTTGGGCTTTCTTCCTCTCCATGCCTTCTACTTGCGCTTGGCCCAGCGCCTGTTCCCCCGCCCCACCATTAGCCCCAAGTACCTTTCCCTCGAGACCCTGGAAACCCCAGGCCTGGCCTACGCCCTGGTGCGGAGGGAGCTGGGCCGGGTGGCGGATGCCGTGCGGGACATGTTGGCCAAGGCGGTGCGCATTCTGGCCCAGGAGGAGGGCGGCGAGGGGGAGCTTTCGGCCCTGGAGGAGAAGGTGGACCAGCTTACCCGGGAGGTGGTCCTCTACACCGCTGAGCTTTCCACCCGTACCCGGGACGAGCGGGCGGTTCGGTTCTTCGTGGCGGCCAGCGAGCTGGAGCACCTGGGGGACCTGGTGCGCCGGGTGGTACGGCAGGCGGAGAAGCTTTGGGCCCAGGGCTTGACCTTTAGCCCAGAAGGCAAGGAGGACCTTTTAGAGGCGGGGAGGCTGGTATTAGGCCGCTTGGAGCGCATGGCGGCGGCCTTGGCCACGGGGGACAAGGCTTTGGCGGAGGGGGTTTTGGCCGAGGAAGGGGAAGTGGCAGCTTTTTTGGATCGCCTGCGGCGGGCGCACCTAAGCCGCCTGGAAAGTGGAAGGGCGGAGAGTCGGGCCACCACCTTGGCCCACCTGGATCTCCTCATCACCCTCGAGGAGATTTCCAGCGGGGTGGACAGGCTTTGCCGCCTGGTCCGGGGGCTTTAAGCTAGGAAGCGTGGTGAGGATCCTGGGCGGCAAGGCCAAGGGGGTTCCGCTGAAGGTGCCGGCTTCGGCCAGGCCCTCCCCAGTGCGCCTGAGAAAGGCCCTTTTTGACCTCCTTCGCCTCCGCTACCCCAAGCGGGGCCGGTTCCTGGACCTCTATGCCGGAAGCGGGGCGGTGGGCCTCGAGGCGGCCAGCGAGGGCTTTGAGGCTACCCTGGTGGAGAAGGACCAGGAAGCGGTGGCCCTTCTTAAGGAAAACCTCCGCCGCACCGGGCTAAGGGCTCGGATCGTTCCCCTTCCCGTGGAGGTTTTCCTGCCGGAGGCCAAGGCCCGGGGCGAGCGCTACACCGTGGCCTTCATGGCCCCTCCCTACCCCCTGGATCTCGTCCAGGCCTTCCAGGCCCTCCTGGAAAGCGGCCTGGTGGAGAAGGGAGGGCTTTATATCCTGCAACACCCTAAGGACCTGCACCTTCCCTTCGGGGAGCGGCGGGTATACGGGGAAAACGCCCTTACCCTGGTGGAGGCTTAGATGCATGTGGTCTATCCGGGAAGCTTTGACCCCCTAACCAATGGTCATCTGGACGTGATCCAGCGGGCAAGCCGCCTCTTTGAGAGGGTCACGGTGGCGGTGTTGGAAAACCCCAACAAGCGCGGGCAGTACCTCTTCACCGCCGAGGAGCGGCTCAACATCGTGCGGGAAGCCACCGCCCACCTGTCCAACGTGGAGGCCCACACCTTTTCCGGCCTTTTGGTGGATTTCGTAAAGCGGGTGGGGGCCCAAGCCATCGTCAAGGGCCTAAGGGCGGTTTCCGACTACGAGTACGAGCTCCAGATGGCCCATTTGAACCGCCAGCTCCTGCCGGGCCTGGAAACCCTTTTCATCCTGGCCGCCACCCGGTACTCCTTTGTTTCCAGCACCATGGTGAAGGAGATCGCCCGCTACGGGGGGGATGTGTCCAAGCTGGTGCCTCCGGCCACCCTCAGGGCCCTCAAGGCCAAGTTCGGCCAGGGGTAAAATCCCCTTGGAGGTAGCCATGAAGGCTTTTCCCAGTAAGTACGGGAACGCCCTGGAGTTTGGGCATCTCATCGGCGGGGAGGAGGTTTACGAAGGGGAGGTCTTGGAGAGGCGGAATCCTGCGGACCTCGAGGACCTGGTGGCCCGCTTTCCCCAAGGTACCAAGGAAACCCTAAGGAAGGCTGCCCTCAAGGCGCGGGAGGCCTTTGGGGAGTGGAGCCAGACCCCAGCCCCCGTGCGGGGACAGGTGCTCTTCAACCTGGCCAAGATTCTGGAGAGGGAGAAGCCCACCCTGACCCGGCTCATGGTGCGGGAGGTGGGGAAGACCTTCAAGGAGGCGGGCGGGGATGTGCAGGAGGCCATCGACACCGCCATCTTCTTCGCCTCCGAGGGGCGGAGGCTTTACGGCCAAACCGTGCCCAGCGAGATGCGGAACAAGGAGCTTTTTACCTTCCGCAGGCCCTTGGGCGTGGTGGGGATGATCACCGCCGGAAACTTCCCCATCGCCGTGCCCAGCTGGAAGCTGATCCCCGCGGTCCTTACGGGTAACACCGTGGTGTGGAAGCCTTCCGACGACTCCCCCACCCTTTCCTATATCTTCGTCAAGCTTTTTGAGGAGGCGGGCCTGCCCCCCGGGGTCATCAACGTGGTCTTCGGGGGCGGGAAGGACTCCACGGGCCAGTGGCTGGTGGAGCTCATGGACGAGGGCCTCCTTAACAAGTTCGCCTTCACCGGCAGCACCCAGGTGGGGCGCTGGATCGGGGAGGTGGCAGGGCGGAACCTGATCCGGCCCACCCTGGAGCTTGGAGGAAAAAATCCCTTGGTGGTGATGCGGGATGCCGACCTGGATTTGGCGGTGGAAGGCGCCTGGTGGAGTGCCTTCGCCACCGGGGGGCAGCGGTGCACCTCGGCGGGAAATATCCTCGTGGACGCACCCATTTATGACGAGTTCAAAAAGCGCTTCTTGGAAAGGACCGAGGCTACGGTGGTGGGGAACCCCCTTCTCCACCCTGAGGTCACCTATGGCCCCTTCATCAACGAGCGCCTATACCGCCGCTGGGAGGAGCATTACACCTGGGGAAAGGAGGACGGGGCCACCTTGCTCTTGGGCCAGGGGCGCATCACCCGGGAAAAGCCTTACCCCCGCTTCCGGGGTGACCCCGAGGCGGGCCTCTACGGCTGGCCTACGGTCTGGGAGGCCAGGCCCGGGATGCGCCAGTTCGCCGAGGAGATCTTCGGCCCCACCATCAACCTGGTCAAGGTGGACGGCATTGAGGAGGCCATAGAGGTGGCCAACGCCACCCCCTACGGCCTGTCCAGCGCCATCTACACCCACCACCGCCACTGGGCTTACCTCTTCAAGGTGGGCATCCGGGCGGGGATGACCAGCATCAACAACGCCACCGTGGGCGCCGAGGCCCATCTGCCCTTCGGGGGGGTTAAGGCCAGCGGCAACGGGGCCCGGGAGTCGGGTATCTGGGTCATTGAGGAGTACACCTACTGGCATGCGGTGAACGAGGAGTACTCGGGCAAGCTCCAGCTGGCCCAGATGGATACCGGCTACGTAAGCCCCAAGCCCCCCACGCCCTGGGGAGAAATCCTGGGCTTTTGAAGGCCGGGAACGCCTTCCCCTTGGTCTTGGGATTCGCTCTGACTACTGGGCGCTTTCCAGGTCGGGCCTGAGGCGCACGGCCTCCCGCAGATAGACATGGCGCACCTGGTCCTGGGGGGTGTCCGTGTTCCAAAGGGCCAGGACCCGGATCACCCGGGGCAGGCTTCCCGGGACCGGCACCTCCCGGGCGGAGAGAAGGGGGACCCGGTGCATGCCGATCTGGCGGGCGGCCTCGGCGGGGAAGGCGGAACTTAGGTCCTCCGTCACCGTGAAGATGATGGCCGCCAGCTCCTCGTGGCTCTGGATGCCGTTTGCCTCCAGCATCTTGAGAAGGAGTTCCCGGGTGGCCTGGTGGATGGCCTCCGGCGTGTCCTCCTCCACGGTGATGGCGCCTCGGATGCCCCGGACCATAGTTGGGCTCCATGCTAAGGGGTTTTCTCCCTTGGGGCAAGGAGGGTAGGCTAGGGAGCATGAACCTGATGGCGGTGTTTGCCCATCCCGACGATGAGATCGGGGCTCTGGGCACCTTGGCCCTTCACGCCCGGCGTGGGGACCGGGTGCTTTTGGTTTGGATGACCAGGGGGGAGTTGGCCAGCCAGTTCGGGGCCATGGAGGAGGCGAGGGTAGCGGAGATGCGGGAAGGGCACGGGGCCCATGTGGCCCAGCTGATCGGGGCCGAGTACCGTTTTCTCCCCTTTCGCGACACCTTTCTCACGGGGAGCCGGGAAGAGGCCCTGGCCCTGGCCCGGGTCATGGCCGAGTTTGGGCCGGATGCCGTCATCACCTGGGACCCTTGGGACGTGCACCCCGACCACCGGGCCACCCACCAGGCGGTGCTTTCTGCCCTGAAGCTTTGCCGCATCCCCAAACTGGTGGGGGAAGCGCACCGGAAGCCGGTTCGGCTGTACCACTACCCCAGGCGGGAGGTTTCCCGGCCTTATGTGTACGTGGATGTCTCCGCCACCCAGGAGGTGGCGGAGGCGGTGTTTGGCTTCTACCAGGCCTTCTACGGCTGGCCCGTTAGCCTCGAGGACTTTCGGGCCCAGCGGCGGCTTCGGGGCCGGGAGGCGGGGGTTCCCTTTGCGGAGGTGTTTCAGACGGACTCTCCTCCGGCGTGGCCGGCCCTTCCCTAAGTCCCTCCTCGGGGTCGTAGGGAGGGGTGAGGACGTAGGCCAGCACCACCGCAGGTAGGACCAGGGGCAAGGTGGCGTACCCACCCCACTCTGTCGCCAGCAAGGTGGCGGCAAAGGGAGCCCGGGCCACCCCTGCCAGCACGGCCACGCCTCCCGCCAGGGCCAGGGCTTCTGGGGGTAGGTCCAGGGGGCCTGGGAGGTGGGCCAGGAAGCTACCCAGAAGCCCGCCCAAGACCAAAGCGGGGGTATAGGGGGCGCCGTAGGCCCGGACCCCACTGGCCAAAAGGAGCAGGGCCAGCTTGGCCAGGATAAGGTAAAGGAGGGCCTTGGGTGGAATGAGGGGGGTGGTGGCCACGGCCACAAAGCCCAGGCCCGTACCCAGGGCCTCGGGGAGGAAAAGGAGGGCCAAGGCCAAGGCCAGGCCCAAGAGGCCGTGCCGCCAGGGAAAGGCCAAGGGGGAGAGGTACCTTTGCAGGAGGCGGGCGCCTTCCATCCAGAGGGTGGCCAGCATGGCGGCTGCCAGGCCCACCAGCGCCCCAGCTGGCAAGGCCCCTAGGTCCATGGGGGCGCTAAGGGGCAAGAGGGGAGTGTAGCCAAAGAAGGCCCCGTACACGGCGAAGGCCGAGAGGGCCCCGATGAGGGCTGGGGTTAGGGCCCGGGCCTCGAGGAGGAGGCTCCGGTAGAGGATCTCCGTGGCCAAAAGGGCCCCAGCTACGGGAGCGTGGAGGCTGGCCCCAAGCCCGGCGGCAAGGCCAGCAAAGGCGAGACCCCCGCCCAGACGGGGAAAGCGCCGGTCCAGGCCCCGGCCCAGCCAAAGCCCCAGCACCCCAAAGGGACCTTCCCGCCCCATGGGGGAGTAGAGGGAGAGCTGGAGCACCCCCCCTAAAACGGCCCGCAGGTGGGAGGAAGGGGGGCTTGGCCGGTCCTCCCGGGCCTGAAGCAGGAGAGCGGCAAGCCCCTGCCCCGTCCCCAGAAAGCTAGTGAGGGCGAAGAGGAAGGGAAAGAGGAAGGCGAGGGGCCAGAGGGAGGGTCCAGTGAAGGCCTGGGCCAGGCCTCCTTCCCCTGGGGGCTCGGGGGCCAGATAACCAAAGAAGAGACCAAAGGCTTCGGTCAAAACCCGAAGGAGCCCATTCAACAGAGCCACTAAAAGTCCGGCCAGGGCCCCGGTGAAGGCGCTGTAGAGGATGAGGGGGCCGGTGTGCCGGATTTCCTCATCCCAAAGGGAGGGGAGGTTGAGCTGGGGGCCGCGGCCCAAGGGGCGCATCAGACATTAACCTCCCCCTTGTCAAGCCCCCCCTTGACACACACAACCCACGCCGCACGAGCCAAGCGGTTAGCAAGGGCCACCAGAGCCACCTTTTTGGGCTTACCCCGAGCCATCAACGCTTCCACGAAAGACCTATGGAGGGACGACGACCGGTAGGCCGCCACAGCAGCCATATAGTACGCACCACGCAGACCCGGCGGACCAAAACGAGAAATACGAGACGACTGGGGCATAACGCCAGATTGAACAATCCTAGGAGTGAGCCCAGTAAAGGCCGCATATGCACGAGCCGAGCGAAAGCGTCGCAAGTCCCCAGAATAGGCGAGTATCCGTATCGCCAACACCTGACCAATCCCAGGCAAGGACATCAGAGACTCAACCCACGATGACAGAAGGTCATCCGAACCCACCACCTGAAGGGCCTCCCTCAGAACACGACGACGGAGCCCCTCCACACCAGCAGGAATATCCCGCAGAAGGTCAGCCAGCCCAGGGACAACATATTCCCACGCGTGCAAGCGGTTCAGCATACCGACATAATCAGACGTCAGACTATCCCACAAGCGGACTAAAACACCCAGGAGAACCAAAGAATCTTCGGACGGATAGTAAGGCGGTAACTGCTGCCACCTTTCAGCCACAAAGCGGGCAATCAGACGAGCATCCGCGCGATCCGTCTTAGCACGCCGGAGGAGGGAACGGCTGTAACTCTTCACCGCAAACGGATTTAGAACAACCACATGGAAACCCGCACGATAAAGGGCATAGGCAAGGGGACGATAATAGGTACCCGTGCCCTCCAAACCAACAACAGCACCAGACGGCAACCGCTGGAGCAAATCCGGAATACCCGCAGGATTAGCCACCCGGAGTACCTCACCCTCTGGACCTAGGGCGACATCAAGCCACCTGGAACCAACATCCACACCCACAAACATACGCAGAAAAGGGACGGGCACCCAAGGCACTCTTATACGCGACCGCGTAGGGCCAACATTAACCACGCCAGGGATTTAGGCCAGTCTGACGCACGACCCCAAAAGGCCAGGAGTGTACACGGCCCGCCCGCCCAAAAGGAGTATAACCCAGCCTAACGCCTTAAGCGATAGACCCCACGCCGAGGGTCATACGGACATTGACGAAAAGCCACGTACCGACAATGGCGCTTATAGGCCTTGACTTGCAAAGCTAACCTATGAGGCATACCACACACAGAACACTTAGCCGGACCAGCTGACGCGGGACCAGTCAAACGCCTCCTCATCCGCAGATAAAGAAGGTACAGGGTCCAGAGGAGAACGATTAAGAGCATGAGGAGGAGCAGACTCATGAGAAGAGACTACATCACCCCACTTCTCCCGTAAAACCTCATGGGGAGGAACCCCCCGGCGATATGCATCAGCGAGCTCGCGCATGGAGAGGAATGGCAACCCATCCGACGGACGGAAACGCCCCTGTAGGCGAGAAGCATCCCACCTCAAACCCATCCGGTCCATGATGGCACGGCGTTTAGGGTCCAGTTCCCGTTGAAGCCGGACAATGGGGGGCTCAAAAATAGCGTGGGTATCATAGCAACTAGCAGCCAGAGGGTCCAGGATAACGATGCTATTACGAGCCACGCCCTCAAACACGCCCCGGGTAGTGCGCTGCATTATGCCCAACGACTCATCCATGATAGCGGTATAGCGCAGGACAGGACGACCACGAGCCCAGGGACGAAGGAGCAGACGCAACCAAAACGGTGCCGGACGAGCCCAGAAAACATTAGCAACGAGTTCCCGCACGATTGCATCGACAGAACCATACCGCTGGGTAGCTAAATATACGTCGACGCCGACCTTCCGATGTTGCGACCAGAACGCTATCACCTCCACCGGAATCAGGTCAAACTGCCTAGACGGCAACCACATATGGGCCTCATCAAACAGGAGAACCCCATCATGGACGTTCAACAACTCAGCATAATCCCGAATCTCACGGATCATGTCAGCACGCAAGACGGCGTCACGATGCGATAACCTAGCACGCCGACGGAGCCACAGATAAACACGCTCCGGAATCAGACCGAAGTTCGCATAGACACGCCGACCCGCCTTAAGAGCCTCCAGACCCTTGATAACCAAGGCGTACGACTTGCCTGAACCGGGCACACCCACGAACGCCTCTATCATCGGCCACCCCGGATGAAGGTAATGATGCGCCAAATAGCCATTAAGCCATAAAACGTACCCCAGAGGCTAAACGCCAGGATAGCATCGGAAACGGGCAGAATACGGTCAGCAACAGAAAACGCAGGCACGATAGGGTTGATGGCATCCAACAGAACAGTAGGAACAGGAGGAAGAAGAGAAGCCAGGAAAGTCAGAAGCTTTATAGGCAACACTAGAAGGACACCCAGGATGGAAAACAGAGCAGAGATAGCCCAGGTTAAAAACTCAATAAACCAGTTCCACGCAGTAGCCAGGACGGCGTCTACGACAGACCACACCCACCGCAGAACGCCCGTAACAACAGCCCACAACCAGGCAAAAAAGCCAGCGACAGTACCGGCCAGCCACTGGAACAGCTCCAGGAGGCCCTCAACAATAGCCGCCATCATCCACCTCCCGACTAACCCCTTCCGCCCCCCACGGCCAGGGTACTGGGGGCGGGGACCCCGCCGTCAAGGGTGCAGAGCAGCCCGCGGGCTGCCCCTGCATGTCCAAACCCCGTCCTCCAACACCGGTAAACGTGCGTGATGGAGGGCAGCCCGCGGCCCAAGCCCTTGACGGCACCCCGCCCCAGAGTACCGAACAGTTAAGGGGGCGGAAGGGGAAGAAAGGGCTCATGGCATCACCCCTGGACATCCAGACCACGACGGACCATGAGGAGGACGAAGGAGAGCCACAGCAACCCCGCCAGGATGGGGCGGAACGACTCGGCCGTCTGGAAAAAGGGCGTCTCGCACGGGCTAATCGTCGCCCGGACTGGACCGAGAGGGACATCAAACGTGCACTGGGCACCCTCCCGACTCACCGATACCCGGCTCAACGCCAACACGATACCAAACGGAAACTTATCCGCTAGGACCGATTTCAACTCACGGATAGCCTGCTGCCACCGCTGAACTACCTGCTCCTCCCAGGGTTGGAGCAAACGATCCAACTCAGGCAACGGCTGGCGCTCAACCTCCCTGGTAGGGAACTCCACCTCTTTCAAACCCGGGACAGGAGGACCGCCCGGCCATTGAGAGTCCTCAGGTTGCTCCTCCGGTTCAGCCTCAGGACGGCTCTCGGGAGAGTACGGGTCCGTACCCGACTCAATTTCCTTCCAATCGGGAACGCTATCTCCATCCGTATCCTGGTTATACGGAAGCTGATACGGGAACTCATTGGGGTTACTCGGGTCGGTACCCCGCTTTATCTCGTCGGCATCCGGCCAGCCATCCCCATCCGTATCCGTAGACGGTGCTGGCCGACGACTAGGATGACTGTTGGGGTCATAGGGGTTAGTCCCTACCTGGACCTCCTCCAGCGTGGTATACCCATCCCCATCAGGGTCCGCATAGGGGTCAGGATACTCATTCGGATTATTTATGACGTCCGGCCACGGGACTCCGCGGCGATTCGCCTCCTCCCACTCCACCCAATCCGGGAACCCATCACCGTCCGTATCAATATCACGCCTAGTAAACGGGTTATCGGTCCACTGGTTAGGGTTTGGGACAGGGTCCAACTGCACGCCCGGCCATGGCTGTGCCATAGACGACGGCTCATGGGCATCCAGATAGCTCGTAACCACGTTTTTGATACCCTCAGCTGCACTGGGTTGCTGCTGCAACCACTGATCCAAATCCGGTTTGTCCTCAGACGACACCAGGACATCCTCAGCCCATGAGAGGTCCTGCAAAAACCTCTGCTGGTCCTGGGACCGCACACCGTTCACCAACGACGACCTAGGCGGCACCCAAATATAATCCTGTGCCCAAACACCCAACTGATTCTTCACATATCGGTGCGCATACGCCCTGGCATCCTCTGCAGGACACTCCACGGGTGTTTTAGACCACCCGTTAGGGCTATAGTGATCCACCCAGCCATCCGTCCTACCGGACACGTACAAGGAAAACCTAAACTTGTACTTACAGGAGTATACCGTCGACGACCCAGACCCCTGGGACACGGGATAGGCCTGATACTGGCCAGCAGCAGCCCAAACCGTGGGCGCCCAGTAATACCAATCATCCAATGGGGTACCCGTATCCCGACGCGCAATGTCATAAAACCAATGCAGAGCACCCGACACCAACGCGGCACCCAGGAGCACGCCCCCCGTCCACCGCACATATCGGCCTACCGTGGCCTGACGGCGAAACTGACGGTTAGACCACTCAATAATCTCATCCAGGGTCATGCCCTGGACCACGCCCTTCACGGCATCACGAAACTGTTGGGAGGCAAGGGCGGACCCCCCACCCAGCGAGACAGCCAATACCAGGAGGAAGATCCGCCCCCACATACTAGCCCTTGAGGAACTTCTTCGCGTAGCGCCAAGCAGCCGCAAGACCGATCGTCAACGCCAACACGGCCGCGCCTGCACCCGCGATAGCCAGAATATACTGAGTAACCGTATTAGCCACCTCTGCTGGCTCGAATCCCATACCTCACCTCCTTTCTGGACCTCCACGGGGTTAGCCCCGATTGTCCCTAGAGCCTCCTGAGCAGGTTCCGGAGGAACGCAGCCACAACACCAGCCGCAACCCCCCACCAAAAGGCCGTATAGAGCTCGGCCACATCAAACCCCTCCATAGAGCCTTCCCATGTACCGGTACGCCGCTAACAGAGCGTACGGGATACTAGCCAGACCCAGGAACCACCCGAACCATTCAACAGGGTTCACCAATCACCTCCCGACAGAAGACCCGCAATAACACCCAGCCCAAACGCAAAAACCAGCAGGCTTTGCCACAACTCAGGAGGAAGGAGCATTTTCCTTCTTACCAGGTACCACAGGAGCCACCAGCGTAGCCCCCGTCACCAACGGCCGCACCTCATTAGGACGGCCATAACCATTGGCCACCGGCAGGTCCATGTCAAGCTTGTAAATGCCCGGGAACACGCGCATGGTATCCGCCACCTCAGGCAACGCCTCTAGTTCAGCAACTGCCAGCCCCCTCTGATTCGGGTTACGAGGAGTAGAAGCTACCGTAACCCTAGCGCCATGCGTCCCGTCTTTCCGCTGAAAGATGCTCACACCCAAAACCAGAATCTGCATGCTGCACCTCCTAACCAGGAACACCACCAAACGCCCACTTTTCCGGCATCAACCCAACAGCTGCTAGTTTCCGTTGCCACGACCTCGTGTATGCCACCGATGCCTCTTTAGCCAGTCTCTCCCTTTCGTCCATATCCGAGCCCAACGCTCTGAACGCTCCTACCCACCAGTCCCGAAAGCTGACGTTAAACTTCGCCGCAGCCACTAGCGCCGTCAGAAACGCACCCATCGCCTGCTTCGCTAGCGCCACCGGATCAACCCGCCTGAACAGCCTATCCCGCACCAGTTTTCTCCTATCACCCCCCTCCCCAAAGGCCCGTTGTACACGGACCCATACAGGATCAACGGGAACATCACGCAGACGCCCATATCTGTGCGCCCTGTCCCCATCCCGCAACACCAACCACGCTCCCGTCAAATACGCCCACACGGACGGCAACGCCCACAGGAACGTATCCCAGTCCCGCAAATCTGTCCCATCGCCCTCCACAACCATCTCCCGAAGGGCCTCGGTAGTCAACTGAAACTCCACCCGGACCACTTCCCGAAGCGGCTCATCGCCAAGCTCCTCATACATAGCCAGCAAATATCTAGTGGCCGGTTTAACCGTAGCCTCAACCGATTTGGAATAGACCCTCGCCATCAATGGACCACGACCAAAAACAAATCCCGACCACTGACGACGGTACACGAATGCCGATGCCTGCTCCAGACCCTCCACCCACGACCCCGGAACCTCCAGTCGCTTTTGGGGGGGCGTGTTACTCATGGGCCCCTCCTGGGGGGCGGGCCCGGCTTCGCCGGGCTCCGCACCCCCCAGGGAGTAGAACCCCCTCACATGACTCCTGGACGTGAACCGGTGCAGGTCCTCAATCTGGAACGTCCCAGGCTCCACATCTATATCCACAAACACATCAGCACGGGATACCTGAACACGCTCAGGACGAACACCAGTAAGATTCTCAGCCGCCCTCAGCACCCACTCCACAACGGCGTTAGCATCCCTATCCGCATACAGCATGTAGGTCCCCGTGAACTCCACACGCATGGCCGGAAAGTCCCTGCGCTGCGTAGTATCCTTCACGGAGCTAAGGCGGACGAACACCAACCCCCCAAAGGACAGCTGCCAGGCATAGTGCCTAGTAGGCTGCACCACTGCCGCCTCAAACAAACGGTCATGGTCCGACGGATTCGGCAACGGAAAATAGGCATCAATCCCCCAGAAAATCGCACCCTCGGGGTCCCGACGATACAACTCCTTCAGGCTATCTAGCGTGTCCTCAATATCATCCGGCAGCTGATACGCACCGTCCGGCCAATACAGATTAACGACCAGGGTGTCTATGCCGTACCCCAGGACCCTAGGAGAGCTCATGAGTCCGTTATAAGAGGGAGTGTACCAGACTTATGGGGGTTCCCCGGGTCAGGCGGGGGGTGGGAAGGCCCAGGGCCCGGTAGCCTCCCCGGGTTAGGGCCCGGACCAGGAGCCGGGGTTCCGCCTTCCCCCAGAGGGATAGCGCCTCGTTTTTCACGTCCAGGTCAGGGCTGCTGGCCCGGGAGTCCGTGCCCAGGGCCAGCTCTACCCCGTGGCGGGCGTAAAGCCCCAAGGGGGCTTCCCCCACTTGGAGGTTCCCGTTGGACCGGGGGCATAGGACCACCTTGCTGCCCGAATCCGCCACCATCCGCACCTCTTCCTCATCCACGTGTACCCCGTGCACCAAAACGGTATCGGGCCCCAGGACACCAAGGGTCTGGAGATAGCGCACGGGGGTGAGGCCCGGGGCCTTCCAGGGGGTTCGGCTAAAGCGCCGGTACACCCCGGCCAGGGGGCCTTCCCCCGTCCTCAGGAAGGCCACCTCCTCCCGGCTTTCCGCGGCGTGGACCATGAGGGGAAGGCCCTGGGTGTGGGCGTAGTGGGCTAGTTTCTGCAGGAGGGGAGGGCTCACCGAGTAGGGGGCATGCGGGGAAAGGCCTATCCTGACCCGCCCTTCCCTCTTGCGCCAGGCTTCCACCTTGGCCCTCACCTTCTGGAACATCTCCTCCGCATCCTGGGGATCCGGGGCGAAGACCTCGTAAAAGGCTATGCCGGGCAAAGGGCTTTCCTGGAGGAGAAACTCCATCACCTCGTCCTGGAAGACGATGTCCGCAAAGGCGCCCACCCCGCTTTGCACCAGCTCCTCGAGGCCCCTTTGCGCCGCCCTAAGCTCCCGCTTTTCCCGGTGGGCCACCACGTGGGGAATGAAGCCGGAAAAGGGCCCTTGATAAAGGGGATGCAGGGAGAGATCCAGGTGGGTGTGGGCGTTCACGGGGGGTGGGAAGAGGGCTTTTCCCTTGTGGATCACCTCCGCCTGGGGAAAGCGGGCCTTTAGTTCCTCCAGGCTTCCCTGGCCCACCACCGTGCCCCCTTGCACGGCGAGGGCTCCATGGAGCATGGGGGTGCCGAAGCCGGTGTACACCACTTCGGCGGTCCAGAGCTCAGTCTTTAGCCAGAACATACCGGTTGGGGTGCCGCACAAAGTCCACCGCCCGAAAGCCCCGGGCAAAGTAGTGGCCGAGGACCTGGCGGCTGTGTTCCCGCCAGCTAAGGGCTAAGGTGGGATCCTCTTTTAGGATCCTCCCCCAGTCCTCGGGGATCTGGAAAAGGAGGCGGGGAGCCTCGAGGTCCAAGAAGGCTTCCTGGGGCCTATCCCCCTCCACCCGGTTGGCCTGGGGTAGCCCCTCTACCTCGGCTTCGGGAGGAGGGGCGTAGATGCGGGTGTAGACCCTTTCCGAAAGGAGTTCCCACTCCGCCAGGAGCCGATCCGAAGGGGCTCCAGCGTTGATGCCCGTCATGGGGCCATAGTGGTCGGGAAGGTAGGTCCTGGCCGTGGCCCCCAGCTTCCTCAGGTTGAAGTTGGCGTTCACCCCCCTCAAGGGATCAAAGGTCCAGACCACCTTCCTAATCCCCCGGACCAGGCACCAGTCCCGCTGGAAGCGCTTTAGCAGGAGGGCTGCCCCCGTGCCCCGGTAGGCTTCCAGGACCCCCAGCATGTGGGAGTGCTGGAGGGTGGGGTCCTGGGTGGGAAAGCCGAAGACGAAGCCCACCATCTTGCCTTCCCAGAAAGCCCCCGCCACCAAGCCCCCTTCGTCCTGGACGGCGATGAGAAGGCCTCTTGGCACCAGGTCGCTCTCCGCGCGGCCCCAGACCTCCCGCTGGAGCTCCACCACGGCCTCCATCTCCTCGGGTCCTCTCAGCTCGCGGACATGTACCTCTGCCATAGGGTGATCCGCTCCACCAGGGGAAGCTTCAGGTGCACGCCGATACCAGGACCCTCGGGCACAGGCATGAGGCCTTCCTCCGCCTCCAGGGCCTCTTCCACGATGTCCTCCTCCCAGTAGCGGCTGGCCGAGCTCACGTCCCCGGGCTTGGTGAAGGCGGGCAGGGTGGCCAGGTGGAGGTTGTGGGCCCGGCCTACCCCGGCCTCCAGCATCCCCCCCATCCAAAGGGGAATCCCGGCGCTTTGGGCCAGGGCATGCACCTTGAGGCTTGCTCCGTGCCCTCCAAGCCGGGCGGGTTTGATGTTGAATACCCTTCCCGCCCTAAGCTCTATGGCCTTCCTGGCCTTCTCCGGGGAGGTGAGGCTTTCGTCCAGGCAGATGGGGGTGGCAAGCTCCCCCTGGAGCCGAGCGTGGTCCAGGAGGTCGTCGTAGCCCAGGGGTTGCTCCAGGTAGTCCAGCCCAAGCTCGTCCAATCGCCGAAGCCGGTGGAGGTCCGCGAGGGTATAGGCGCTATTGGCGTCGGCGGTAAGGGTGGCCTCGGGAAAGGCCTGGCGCACCGCCTTCAGCACCTCATAGTCCCAGCCCGGTTTGACCTTGAGCTTGATGCGCCGATACCCTTGGGAAAGGTGCTTTTCCACCAGTTTCAGGGTGTCCGCCACCGTGGGCTGGATGCCCAGGGAAACCCCCACCTCCACCCTTTGCCGCACCCCTCCCAGGACCTGCCAGAGGGGTTTTCCCAGGCCCTTGGCAAAGAGGTCCCAGAAGGCCATCTCCAGGACCGCCTTGGCCATGGGGTTTCCCCGAAAAGGAGCGAGAGCCCCGTTTAAGGCCTCAGGATTGGGAAACTCCTTTCCCAGAACCTGGGGGAGGAAGACCTCCTCCAGGAGGTAGCGGGCGCTGGCCACGGTCTCCTCCCGAAAGAGGGGAAGTAGCTCCATCACCCCTTCTCCCAGGCCCTCGAGGCCCTCCCCAAAAACCCTCAAGAGGAGGATGGTCCTTTGGGTCTGCACCCCGAAGCTGGTTTCAAACCGGAACTTTAGGGGTAGCTCCAAAACCCTCAGCTCCGCCGCCTCTAGGCGCATGGCTCCAGCACCTCCTTGCCCAGGTAGGGGACCAGGGCCTTAGGCACCCGCACCCGGCCGTCTTCAAGCTGGTGGTTTTCCAAAAGCATCACCAGGATGCGGGGAGTGGCCAGGGCGGTGTTATTGAGGGTGTAGGCGTAACGCACCTTGCCCTCCCCATCCCGGTAGCGGAGGTCTGCCCGCCTGGCCTGCCAGTCCAGGAGGGCCGAGCAGGAGTGGGTTTCCCGGTAGCGCCCTTCCGAGGGCACCCAGACCTCCAGGTCCACCTGGCGCCACTTTCCCGGGCCCATGTCCCCAGTGGAAACTTCCAGGAGGCGGTAGGGAAGTTCCAGAAGCCCCAGGATCTCCTCGGCGTTTTGTAAGAGTTCCTGAAAGGCTTGATCTGAGGCCTCGAGGCTGGCCTCGGTCAGCACGTACTGCTCCACCTTGTGGAACTGGTGCACCCGCATGAGGCCGCGCACGTCCTTGCCGAAGCTTCCCGCCTCCGAGCGGAAGGCGGGGGCGTAGCCGGCGTAGCGCTTGGGAAGCTCCTCGAGCCCCAGGATCTCCCCGCTATGGAGGGCGTTTAGAACCACCTCGGCGGTGCCCGTGAGGTAGAGGTCCGTGCCGGCGATGGGCCAGACCTGGTCCCGGGCGGCCGGGAAGTGGCCGGTGCCGATAAAGGCCTTTTCCCTGGCGTAGGAGGGTAGGGTCAAGGGGGTATAGCCCTTTCGCACCATATAGTCCATGGCGAAGCGGATCAGGGCGAGCTCATAGAGGGCGAGATCCCCCTTTAGGGCGTAGGTGCGGCTTCCCGAAACCCGGCTGATCCTGGGCTCCCACCAGCCGTTTTTCTCCAGCAGGCTCACGTGGTCCAGGGGAGGGAAGGAGAAGTCCGGAGGGTTCCCCACCCGCCGGATCTCCACGTTGGCGGAGTCGTCAGGCCCCACGGGGGCCCCCGGCCAAGGGGGTAGGGGTACGTGTAGGAGAAGCTCCCAAAGCCTTGCCTCCTTTTCCCGCAAGGCCTCCTCCACCCCCTTGGCCTCCTCCGCCAAGGCCTTGCCCTGGGCGATGAGGGCAGGTCTGGCCTCAGGGGCGGCTTTGGGCACCTCCTTGGCGATACGGTTGCGCTCGGTCTGGAGGTCTTGGAGCCGGGCCTTTAGGCCCTGGACCTCAGCGTCTAAGGCCAAAAGCCCATCCAGGTCCAGGGCTACCCCTTTGAGGCGGATGGCTTCCCGATAGACCTCAGGGTTGCGGCGAAGATGCCTTAGGTCCACCATAGCTACTCCAGCACCTTGGGGACGCGGAAAAACCCTTCCTCCGCCTCCGGGGCCGCCTTTAGGGCCTCTTCCTGGGCGAGGGAAGGAAGGGGCTCATCCTCCCTCAGGTGGCCTTGGGCCTCCTCCTCCCCAGCTTCCCCCACCTGGGGAAGGGCGTCTACGAACTCCAGGATGCCCTTGAGGTCCGTGAGCAGCAAGGCCTCCTCCTCAGGGGAAAGCCGGATTTTGGCCAAGGCTTCCAGTTTGCGAAGCAGCTCAGGGGATAGCTCCATGTCCCGCATTTTACCTTGCGGAAGCCCTACGAAAGCCACTCGGCTAAGGCCCAGACCAAAGGGGCCAGGAGAAGGGCAGGGAGGAAGGAGCCCACCCGCACCTTGGTGAGGCCCAGGAGGTTGATCCCCACCCCTAGGACCATAAGCCCCCCCACCCCGGTCACCAGGAGGACCCGGGGGTCCTGGGCGGGGTCGGGGAGGACCTGGCTTAGGGTACCCGCCAGCAGGGCGATCCCTCCCTGGTAGCCCAGGATCACCAGGACGCTAAACCCCACGCCGATGCCGAAGGAGCTGGTGAGGGCGATGGCGGAAAGCCCGTCCAGGGTGGCCTTTAGGAGAAGAAGGCTGGGGTCACCCGTAAGGCCATTTTGGATGGAGCCAAGGAGGGTCATGGGCCCCACGCAGAAGAGAAGGCTTGCGGCCACAAAACCTTCGGTGAAGCTTCCGCCTCCCCGTACCGCCTGCTTGATCCTCTCCCCGATGCCCTCGAGGCCCTCCTCAATCCGCCACCACTCCCCCAAAAGCCCCCCCAGGACCAGGGCGATGAGCCCCAGGACAACCCCGTCCATGGCCCCACCCCTGGCTTTTCCCAGGGCGCCCGCCATGGAGAACCCGATGAAAAGGGTGGTGAGCCCCACCCCCTGGACCATGATGCGGGCCATGCGCTCGGGTAGCCGGCCCCGTAACAAAAGACCCAACCCCGTGCCCAGGGTCACGGTGGCGGCGTTGGTCAGGGTCCCCGAGAGCTTGTCCAGAAGGCTGAGCTCCATGGGGGGTATTCTACGGGAGTGGAGCCCCTTCTCACCCAGGATGGCACCCCTACCCTGTTCCACCCCGGCTATGGGGAGGCCTACCATCCCCGGCAGGGGGCCCTGCTCCAAGCCAGGCGGCTTTACCTGGAGAAGACCCTAACCCACCTGCACCCGGCCCCTAGGGTCCTCGAGGTGGGCCTGGGGCTTTTGGTAAACTTTCGCACCACCCTGGAAAGTGCCCTGGAAAGAGGGGTCTACCTCCGCTATCTGGCCGTGGAACGGGAGCCCCTACCCCGGGACCTTTTAGCCCAGGTGCGCCTTCCCCTCCCCCGGGCGGAGGAGGTGTTTGCCGAGATCCTCAAGGGTTGGCCTCAGGCCTGTTTCCGGGGGCCTTGGGGGGAGCTTTGCATCCTCTTTGGGGAGGTGGAGGCGCTGGAACTTCCCCGGGATTGGGCCACGGCGGTTTACCTGGACCCCTTCAGCCCTCGGGCAAACCCAGGGCCCTGGTCTTTGGCTGTTTTGCAGAAGCTTCGCCGGGCCTTGCGGCGTGGTGGGAGGCTGGCCACGTACTCTGCCCAAGGGGGCTTCCGCAGGAGCCTTAAGGCGGCAGGGTTTGCCCTTCACCGGGTGCCGGCTTTGGGGAAGCGGGAGTGGACGGTGGGAATCGCCTTAAAAGCTCCTCCCGGCTGAGGTAGGCCAGCTTGGCCCAGGAGCGGTCGGGCTTGGGCACTTCCCCCCGGTACAGCCATAGGAACCAGGCGCTGCTCAGGGTGGCCAGGAGACGGGGCCAAGGGGGAAGGGAGTGGGTCTGAAACCCAAAGAGCCTGGCTCCTTGCGCCAGGTAGCTGTATCCGTAAATCAGGCGCACCTCCGGGTCTTCTGCCACCTTTTGGGCCACCTTCTTCAGGCTCTCCCGGGCGTAGCGAATGGCCTCCAGGGGGGTAAGCTCCATGCTTCGCTGGCTTTCCAGATGTAGCTCAAAGGCCGGGGTACCGCGGGGCAGGTCTTTAAGGTTGGGCCCAGGGAAGGGTTTCTTCTCCACCCGGAATAGGTCAAAGGGACCATATCCCGCCCGTGCCACCCGGTGCCTCGTGTTGTACCGTTCCTCAAACCCTTGCAGGCCGCGGATGAGGGCCAGCCTGGGGGTGAGGGGCCTGGGGGTAAGCCCGTCCAGGGTGACCGGCTCGTATCCGAGGTGGAGCATCTGGGGCAGCACCCGTTCCAGGAGCTTGAGCGTGCGCTCTGGGCCATCGTGGAGAAGCACGATGGATCCGGGGCGCAGGTAGTAAAGCAGGCGTTCTGCCAGGGCTTCGGGAGGGAGGTCCAGCCAGTCCTTGCTTTCCAGGTCCCATAGGGCCACGCGTTTACCTAGAAGTCGAGCAAAAAGCCGGGTGAAAGGGGTGTGAAGCCCATGGGGTGGCCGGTAGTAACGGCCTGGATTTCGCCGCATGTGTTCCCATTCCAGCCAAGGTAGGAAAAGTTTCCAGGCTTGGTGCCATTCCCCGTGGTCCTCTATCTGGTGTCCTTCCCGCCTTATGGCCTCCACCCGGTCGGGTCTAGCCCTGGCCCGTTCCCCGGTCAGGAAGAAGGTGGCCTTGACCCCGTAGCGGTGCAGGAGCGCCAAGAGAGCCTCCGTCCTCTCGGAGGGGCCGTCGTCAAAGGTTAGGGCCACCTTGGGGGTGCGCCTCGAGGCGTGGGCGTAAGCCCCAAGACCCAAAAAGCGAAAGAGGAGGTCCGAGAGCCCATAGAGGAGGAGGATCAGGCCCAGGATCAGTTCCATCGCATTCTCCAGAAAAGGGTAGCGTAAAAGAGGCTAAGCAGAAAAAAGATAGCGCTACCTACCAGCAAGGGAGCCCTTATGCCGAAGGCCTCCCAGAGTATTCCCCCCACCGCCGGCCCCAGGGCTATCCCCAGGCCCTCCACGGTCATCAACCCCCCCCAGATGGCGGCCCGATTTTCCTGGGGCAGATTCTTGGCCAGGAAGCCATTCCAGCCAGGCAGGAAAAGGCTAAAGCCAAGGCCGCCCAGGGCGGCGAGCAGCAAAAGCTCCCAGGAGCTAGGGGCGAAGGCCAGGCGTGCCATCACCAAGGCCAGGAGGAGAAGCCCGCTCACCAGGGCGAAGCGGTAGCCCCGCCGGTCCACCTGCCGGCCGGTAAAGGGCAGGAGGCCGAAGGCGAGACCACCACCCAAAAGGAGGAGTCCGCCTAAGGCGATGGGCTCGAGGGCTAGCTCCTCCTTGGCAAAACGCAAGATGAACAGGGAAACCAGGGCGGGGGCGAAGGTCTGGCCGAAGGCGGCGGGAAGGAAAAGGAGAAGCCGTTGGAAGGGGTAGGGTTCCCGCGCAGTCTGGGGGATTGGGATGCGGAAGGGAAACAGACTCAAGGCGAGAAGCAGGACCACACCCTGGGCCAGGATAAGGAGGGTAAGCGCGGCTTCGGATTCCTTCTGGGCCACTTGCCCTACGCCTACCAGACCAATCCCCACCCAAGGCATCACCAAGGTCAGGGTGAAGGATAGGGCCCTGGCTTCCCGGCCAGGCACGGCGATGCGGCTGGCTAGGGTCATAAGCCCGGGGTACAGGGTGGACATGCTCATCCCCCAAAGGATGGCCAGCCCCCATAGGACCCAGCCGGCGTGGGCCGTGGGGGTAAGGAGGAGGGTGAGGAAACCTATAAAGGCAGCCAGGCTTACCGTGCGTCCGAACCCCACCCTTTCCGCCAGCAGCCCTCCAAAGGTCTTGGAAAGGTTCTCGGAGAGCTGGTGGAAGGTAAAGGCTAAGGTGAAAGTGGCAGGACCCAGCCCCAGGTGCTCTGGGGCATAGAAGGGGAGGAGGCCAGCGAAAAAGCCGCTTCGTACCCCCTCCATCAGACCTACAGCTAGGACGAGGCGTAGGAAGACGAAAAGCCCCTCCTTGGCCCACGGTAGATAGCGAAACACGCTAAAGTATACCCGTGCGCATCAGCGTGGTGATCCCGGCCCACAACGAAGAGACCCTATTGCCAGGAGCCTTGCAAGCGGTTTTGCAGCAAACCCTGCCTCCTTTTGAGGTGATCGTGGTGGACAATGCCTCCACCGACCGCACGCGGGAGGTGGCGGAGGCGCTTGGGGTACGGGTGGTGTACTGCGCCAGGAAAGGGGTGGCCTATGCCCGCCAGGCGGGACTACTGGCTGCCCGGGGGGAATGGGTGGCCATGACCGATGCCGATTCCCTGCCCCTTCCCACGTGGCTTCAGAGCCTGGCCCACCGTGCGGAAGGCGCAGTGGCCCTTTACGGACCCTTGCGCTTTTATGGGGTGTCGCCTTGGGCGGGCGTGGTTTCCGAGTGGGGCTACCGGGCCTTCCTGAACCTGATGGCCTTCTTGGGAAGACCCAACCTGGCCGGGGCCAACATGATGGTTCTGAAGGAGGCCGCCTTGAAGGTGGGAGGCTTCCCGGAGGTGGAAGCCAGGGAGGATGTGCTTTTGGGTTGGAGGCTTCGCCAGATAGGAAAAGTGCGGTATGTGCCCGAAGCCCTGGTCCTAACCTCGCCCAGAAGGTTAAAGGGGGGTTGGGGAAGGTTTTTGGCCCAACAGCTTAGAAATCTCTTGGGTGATTCTCGAGGGTACTTCGGGGAAGACGGGGGAAGGGAAAGATAAGCCTCTGGGGCTCCACCCGCAGAATCTCATTGGCTTCGTCGTACACCGCGACAATCTTCTCGGCGATTCGCTCCGCAGACCGCTCCATGGCCCAGGCCCGGGCTTGTAAGCTGAAATGCCGGCGTTTGTCCTCATCCCGCAGGAGATCCAAGGCCTTTTCCGCCAGGGCCCGGTGGTCGCCCGGAGGCACCAGGTACCCGGTTTTCCCCTCCACCACCCCCTCCAGGACCCCCTCGGCTCCCACGGCCACCACGGGTACCCCCATGGCCTGGGCCTCCCAGATGACCAGCCCCTGGGTTTCGGTCTCGCTGGCGAACAGAAAGACTTCCGCCATCCGGTAGTACCCGCCGATATATCGGTAGGGCACGGTGCCCAAGAAGCGTACCCGGTCTTCTATACCCAACTGGGCCGCCAGGCGCTTTAGGCTTTCCAGTTCCGGCCCCTCGCCTATGTGCGCCAGGAAGACGTCCTCTTCCCGGGCCATCTCAGCTACAGCCCTGAGGACCACATCAAAGGATTTTTCCTTGCCTAGCCGACCCACGGTGATGAGCCGCCTTTTGCCCTCCGGCCAGGGGGAGGGTGAGGGAAGGGGCGCTTCCTCCAGAATGCGGTTGTCAATCCCTGTGGGAATGACCCGAATGGGCCTTTGGATGCCGTAGCCCTCCGCCAAGCGCTTGACTGGCTCCGTGGGGGCGATGACCACCTCCACCCGGTTGTAAAAGGCTTTGGCGAGCCTAGGGATGATGCCCGTGTATTTGTCCAGTATGGCTAGCCCGGGAACGTAATGGGCGTACTTCTCGTAGTGGGTGTGGAAGGTGGAAACATGGGGCAGGTTTTTGTTGCGGGCGATCCTTAGGCCCCATACTCCCAGGGTTAAGGGGGTGTGGGTATGGATGAGCTCAAACTCCGTGGGCAGGTGGCGGGAAGAGGGTAGAGCGATCTGCTGCCCCTCGTAAAAGGGGTAAGCCACGGAGGGGACCCGGACCACGCCTTCTTCTCCTTCCGGAGCCTCCGGATGATGGGGAGCCACCACCCAGGCCTCGTGTCCCATTCGCCGGAGCTCCCTAAGGAGAAGGTAGACGCTGGTGGTCACTCCGTTGGGGTTGGGGAAGTAGACGTCGGTGAAGAGGCCTACGCGGTAGAGACGCATGCAAGGCTAGTTTACCAGGGAAGAGGTTTTAGGCCATCTTTTAAGCCCTTGAGGATTGTGTACCAGCCTCGCTTGCCTTGCCTGATGAGGTAGACTATGGCTTCGCCGGCAAAGTGAAGGAAAAGAAGAAATCGCCAAAATAACGGCAGGTTCTTAGAACGCATTATCCAAAGACGGTTACGAACCTGATAATAATACCGGCCGTCTTTAGAATCCGCAGGCGTGTAGATGGCAGTGGTTTTGTGGACCACTATACTAGAGGGATTGAGAAACGCGTTACCAAGGCGAAGGAAGTATTCAACGTCATCATTCCATATAAAGAATTCTTTTTTCGGCAGGCCTTTTTTAAAAATGGCTTCCCTTTTTATTAGTACCGAAACAAAACTTATCCAGACCACCTCTTTGAGTGCACATGGGGTGGGGAGAAATCTTAATTTAGACCAAGGAGAGTTCATAGGGTGGACCTTACCGTTGGTCCAGAGAACTCTACTGCCTATTGCGTTTACGGCCCTTCCTTTTTGATTCAGACAGGCTGCCGCTTCTAAGAGCTTTTCAAGAGCGGACTCTCCAGGTATGGTATCGTCATCCATCACCCATATCCAGTCATACCCTGCTTCATAAGCCCGCTTCATCCCCTCATGAAAGCCTCCGGCACCCCCCTGGTTCTCCGGCAAGGCCAGGACCTCCACCTGGGGGAATTCTTCCTTGAGCATCTCCCGGGTCCCGTCGGTGCTGGCGTTGTCCACCACCAGGACATGGTCCGGGGGGCGGGTTTGGGATAGCACTGCCTGCAAGCACTCCCGCAGGAGTTCCTTGCGGTTGTAGGTTACGATCACCGCACACACCCTATCCACGGGCCACCTCCTCAAACACCTTCAGGGCTCTTGCCACCGCCTGGTCCATATTGTAGTAGCGGTAATCGCCAAGCCTCCCGGCAAAGAGGACGGTCTTCAGCTTGGCCGCCTCCTTCTGGTAAAGCCTGAGCCGCTCCTCGTTCTCCTCCCGGGGAACCGGGTAGTAGGGCTCGTTCCTTCCCGTTTCGTAGGCCTCTGGGAACTCGTAGGCCACCGTGGTGTGGGGCAGGTAGGTTTGCCCGGTGAGGTGCTTGAACTCGGTGATCCGGGTGAAAGGCTGGTCGCCTGGGTAGTTCACCGTGGCCACCTCCTGGAACCAGGGCTTGGCATGGTGCTCCAGACGGAAGCGCAGGGAGCGGTAGGGCAGGGGGCCATGGAGGTAGCCGAAAAACTCGTCGATGGGCCCAGTGAAGATGAGGCGGTCAAAGCGCACCTCCCCCTCCACCTCCTTCCAGTCCGCCCCCAGGAGCACTTTGATGTGGGGATGGGCCAGCATCCTTTGGAAAAGGGCGGTGTACCCCTCCTTGGGCATGGCCTGATAGGTGTCCTGGAAGTAACGCTGGTCGTAGCTCACCAGCACGGGGACCCGTCCGGTGACCGTGGGGGAAAGATCCTCGGGCCTCAGGCCCCACTGCTTCAGGGTGTAGCCCTCAAAGACGTTTTTGTACACGTAATCGGCCAGAAAGCGGAGATCGGGGTCCTCCACCTCCTTGAGCTTGAGGATGGGGACCCGGGCCCCGTAGCCGAAGTGGGCGATGAGCTTTTCCTCTAACCTCTCGGCAAGCCTTTGGGAGAAAAGGGCCCGCAAAGAGGCCAGGCTGAAGGGGAGGGGGATCTCCTGGCCCTCCGCCACCGCCCGTACCCGGTGGTAGTAGGGGCGCCACTCCGTGAATCGGGAGAGATAGTCCCACACCTTTTGGCTGTTGGTGTGGAAGATATGGGGACCGTATTTGTGCACCAGGACCCCGTTTGCATCGTACTCGTCGTAAGCGTTGCCCCCCACGTGCTGGCGGCGGTCCACCACCAACACCCTCTTGCCCAGTTCCTTGGCTATGCGCTCCGCCAGGGTGGCCCCGGTGAAACCGGCACCCACGATGAGGTAGTCTATTTTCATATCTCCTCCAAAGTCTTAGAAAGCTGCTTGGCGCTAGCCTCCAGGGTGTGGTGGGCGAGGACATAGGTTCGCGCCTCTTCCCCCAGCTGTTTGGGTAGGTTCTGCAGGGCATAGGCTAGGGCGGAAGGACGAGGGGGTATGAGCAGACCTGCTTTCCCATGGCGTATTACCTCCTTCTGTGCGGGGATCGGTGTGGTTACCACGGGGAGCCCTGAGGCCATGGCCTCGAGGGTAGCCAGGCTTTGGTTCTCTCCTAAAGTGGGCAGGAGCATGGCATCCACAGCCCGGTAAAGTTCAGGCATGTCGTTGCGGCGCCCGAGACAGTGCACATTTCTTAGGTTGAGGAGGCGGGTAGTGCGCTGCCAAAGCCCCATGAGTTCCCCTGTTCCCACCAGGAGAAAGTCTACCTCCTCTTGGCCCCGGAGGAGCGGCTAGGGCGCTGTGCCCCATTCGCCGGAGCTCCCTAAGGAGAAGGTAAACGCTGGTGGTCACCCCGTTGGGGTTGGGGAAGTACACGTCGGTGAAGAGGCCTACGCGGTAGAGACGCATGCCCATCTAGCTTACCTCAGGGTTCTCCAGTTGGTTACGTATGTGTTGGGCAGTGCCGGTGATTCCGCCTGGGGGTCCGATGCGGCGTTTGCCTTCTTGGCTAGCCTGAACGTAGGCTTCCTGAGCGTTGAGTAGGAAAAGGACTTCCGCGGCTATCCTATGTGGGTCGGCTTCGGTCAGGCGAAGGGCTGGGCCTAAGAGCCTCTTTTGTCGGCGGGCGAAGGCCCGGGTGTATTGGGGACCGGGTGTGGGGAAACCTACGATGGGAATGCCCAAGCCTGCGGCTTGCTCGCTAGCGGTTCCCGCGGTGGATAGGGCGAGGACGCTGCGGTGGAGGATGGCGGAGAAGGACCCCCGAAGAACCCAGGCGACCTTACCCGCCTTGGTGAGACGGAGGGTGTAGGCATCTTCTTCCTGGGCCTGCCAACCGGGTAAGGGAGGAAGGGCGTTCCATGCCTTAGCCCAGGCCACCACAGGGGTCAAGGGAACGCGAAGGCTGGCTTCCAGCATAAGGGGTAGACTGAAACTTTCATCTCCACGAGTCCCCGGGATAAGGGCCATGACTGGAGCCTCGCCCACCAAAGGGTCGAGGTCACGCTCAGGGGGAGGCAAAAGATCCATGGCGAAGCTACCGTACCAATACGCATGATGGACCCCTAGGCTCTTAAGGCGTTCCAGGCTTTTTAGGTCACGCACGAAGACCGCCTTCACCGAGCGATGAAGAAGCCGTTCGTAGGGGGTGAAGTCGCTTCCTCCCCAGACTAGCGCTAACTCCAAGAAGGATGCGTTTTCCAAGTAGTATGTAGAAACAAGGGGATTGACGTGAAAGATGGGAGCGCCCTTTGCCGCCAAGAGGCCTACGGTTAAGGCGTACGCATCTCCTACTACTATCACTGCATCAACCAAAAGGGAGCGCGCTGCACGCCACTGAGCAAGGGTCATGGAGATAAAACCTGCCTTGAGGTCTGCTAGGAGGTTTTGCCAACTACCGAAGAGGAAGCCACCCGAAGGCATCGATTTACGTGGCCCGAGGATTGCCTGGGCTATTCCCACGTATGCGTTCCCCTGACCCACTAGGGGTAAGGCTAAGATTTCCTTTCCTGAAGCCAGATGTTGGGCTATGCGGGCTCCGATGGCGTCCTCGGTGGGACCGTTGGAGACAAAAACTATTTTCATACGGAGTTCACCTCGGTGTGGCTTGAATCTACTGAGGATCAGGGACCGTGTAGCCTTCCCCGTGGCAGGAACCAACACGTTGCCATTATAGGTCGGGCATTGCCTTTGACTTAGTATAAAATGGCTCACATGGAACTAGGCCTGATCACCGATACCGCTGCGGACCTGTCCCCCAGGATCCTGGAGGAGGAGGCCGTGGGCTTGGTGCCCATCTATGTCCACCTGGCGGGCAGAAGGTACAAGGACTGGCAGGAACTTACCCCGGATGCCCTCTACCAAGCCATGCGGGCAGGGGCCGAGCCTGTGACCGAGCCTCCAGGGGTGGAGGACTTTGCCGAGGTTTATGAGCGCTACCTCCAGGTATACGACCGCATCCTTTCCCTCCACGTTTCGGGGGAGCTTTCCAAAACCGTGGATAGGGCGCGGGAGGCCGCCCTCAAGGTGGCCCCCACCCGCATCCGGGTGGTGGACTCGGGGATGGTGTCCGCAGGGCTTGGGGCCATGGTGCTCAGGGGGGTGGAAATGCTGAGGAAGGGGGCGGAGGAGGAGGCGGTGGTGCGGGAGTGGGAGAGGCTTAAGCATTCCAGTCTCTACTTCAGCGTGGCCGACTTATCCCACTTGGCCCGGAATGGCCGCCTTCCCCGCTTCGGGGAGGTGGTGGGCAACCTCCTCGGCCTTCGCCCCATCTTGCGGATTGAGAAGGGGCATATACGCTTCCTCAAAGTGGCCAGGGAGGGTGCGGTGCCCGAGGTCCTTGCCCGCCTCGTCCTCCAGGAGCTCAAAGGACGGCCTGCCCGCATCACCATCGCCCATACCGACGCCAGAACCGAGTGGATTGAGGGCTTAAAGAAAAGCTTGGAGGGGGCTTTGCGCCTGGAAAAGGGGCGTATCACGCGAAGCGGGGCCACCATCGCCGCCAACGTGGGCCTTGGGGCTATAGCGGTCCACGCCTACTCGCTAGAATAGGCAAAGGGTGCCCCTCCGGCCCCAGGGCCAGGGGGGTAGGTGTTTCTTGCCCATGGAGATCGCCCTGGAACGGGAACGCTACTACGGCCACCGCCTGGCTGTGCCTCAGGTGGTGGCGGCCTTGCTCTTTTCCCAGGAGAGGCCTCCGGCCGTTCTCTTGGCCCCGGAGGAGCGGCTAGGGCGCTACCGGGACCTTGGGGCCTTTGGTGGGCCCGTTTATGTGAACCCTGGCCTCGAGGCCTGGGAGGAGCGGGCCCTTTTCGTGATGAGTTACGGGGAGGCCCTGGCGCCCTTCCCTGAGGACCCCTCCGCCTGGCGCCTGGTGCTGGAGGTGGGGCGGAGCTACCCTCGGGGGGAACTTGTGGACCGCTTCTTGCGGATGGGGTACGCCCGGGATGAGGATTACCGGGTGTTGGGGGAGGTTTTGGAGCTGGGCGAGGTGCGCTTGGAGTTCTTCGGGGACGAGCTGGAGCGCCTCCGGGTGGCCGGGGAGGAAAGGAGGCGGCACGTCCTATTGCCCAAACCGGGAAAGGCGGAAGCCTTTTCCTCCAGGAAAATCCTCCACTTTCCGGGCCCCGTGTATCTGGACACCCCGGCTCTGGCCCCAAAGGAGGTTTGGCCCCTTTTAGGGGGGCGTCAGGTGGTGGCCCTAGGGGGCGGGGTGGAGCTTCCCCTCTGGGACCTGGGGGTGAGGCCTCTTTCCCCGTACCGGGGAAGCCTTAAGGCCTTGGAAAGGGACTTGGCCCGCTGGCTTGAGGAGGGGAGGCGGGTTAGCCTCTTCGTGGCCCACGAGCGTACCCTGGACTACCTGAAAAGGCGCCTTGCCCTCTTCCAACCCCAGGTGCTCCCGCGCTTTCCCGGACCCAAGGGCCAGCTTTCCCTGTTCCGGGGAGCCTTTGAGGGGGGAGGGGAGTGGGGGGAGGAGGTTCTGCTTACCGAGGCCTTGGTCTTTGCCACGGGAGCGGTGCGGTCCAGGGTGCGGGTGGGGGAGGGTCTTGCCGACCCCGGGGCCCTTTCCCCTGGGGATTTCCTCATCCACCCTGAGCACGGCGTGGGCCAGTACCTGGGGCTGGAAACCCGGGAGGTTTTGGGGGTGAGGCGGGACTACCTGGTCCTCCGCTACAAGGGGGAGGGAAAGCTCTACCTTCCGGTGGAAGGGCTACCCCTTCTCAAGCGCCATCCCGGCACCACGGATGACCCTCCGGAGCTCTCTTCCCTGGGCAAAGGGGAATGGCAGCGGCTCAAGGAAAAGGCCAGGAAGGATGTGGAGGAGCTGGCGGCAAGGCTCCTCGTCCTTCAGGCCAAGCGCAAGGCTACCCCGGGCCGGGCCTTCCCCCCCTTGCCGGAGTGGGATCCCCTGATCGAAAGGGGTTTTCCCCACCAGCTGACCCCGGATCAGAAGCAGGCCTTAGAGGAGGTCTTGCGAGACCTCGAGGCCCCTTTCCCCATGGACCGGCTCATCTCCGGGGACGTGGGCTTTGGCAAGACGGAGATCGCCCTCAGGGCCGCCCACCGGGTGGTGGGACACGGGGCCCAGGTGGCCTTTTTGGTGCCCACCACCCTCTTGGCAGAGCAGCACGGCAAGACCTTCCGCGAGCGCTTTGCTGGGCTTCCCCTGCGCATAGGGGTCCTTTCCCGCTTCACCCCGGTCAAAGAGGAGGAGGCCATCCTCAAGGGCCTCGAGGCGGGCACGGTGGACGTGGTCATCGGTACCCACCGCCTCCTCCAGCCCGACGTTCGCTTTAAGGACCTGGGGCTTCTCATCGTGGACGAGGAGCACCGCTTCGGCGTGGCCCAGAAGGAGCGGATCCGCGAGCTGAAGGCCGAGGTGGATACCCTTTACCTTTCCGCCACCCCCATTCCCCGCACCCTTTACTCCGCCCTGGTGGGCTTGAAGGATCTTTCCAGCATCAAGACCCCTCCTCCGGGCCGGAAGCCCATCCGCACCTTCCTCGCTCCCTTTGATCCCCTATTGGTACGGGAGGCCATCCTCCTGGAACTGGAAAGGGGGGGCAAGGTCTTTTACGTGCACGATCGGGTGGCCTCCATTGAGGCAAGGAGGCGTTACCTGGAAAATCTGGTGCCCGAGGCCCGCATCGGGGTGGTGCACGGCAAGATGCCCGAGGGACTTGTGGAGGAGACCATGCTCCTCTTTGCCGAGGGGGCCTACGATGTCCTTTTGGCCACCACCATTATTGAGTCGGGCCTGGATGTGGGCGAGGCCAATACCATCCTCATCGAGCGGGCCGATCGCCTGGGCCTGGCCACCTTGTACCAGCTTCGGGGCCGGGTGGGGCGGCGGGAGCAGGAGGCCTACGCCTACCTCTTCCATCCTCCCAGGCTCACGGAGGCGGCAGAGAAGCGCCTCAATGCCATCGCGGATCTCTCCGACCTGGGAAGCGGCCACCTCCTGGCGGAAAAGGACATGGAGATCCGGGGGGTGGGAAATCTCCTGGGTCCGGAACAACATGGGCATATCCGGGCCCTTTCCCTGGAGGTTTACAGCGAGCTATTGGAGGAAGCCATCCGCAAACTGAAAGGGGAGGTCAGGGAGGAGAAGCGGCATGTGACCCTGGACCTGGGCCTTTCCGCACGGCTTCCTGCGGAGTATGTGCCGAGCCTCGAGGCCCGTAGCCGCTACTATAGCCGCTTGGCGGAGGCCAGGACCTTAGCGGAGGTTTCCCGCATCGCCAAAGAACTCAAGGAACGCTACGGCCCCCTTCCCGAGGAAGCGGAGAACTTTTTGGCCTTGGCAAGGCTTCGCCTGGTGGCCCAGCGCAAAGGAGTGGTCTCCATCACCGAGGACCTTACCCATCTCCAGGTGATCTTCCCCCGCTGGCCCCTGGACTACGATGCCCGGGCGCTGAGGCAGCTTCCCTTCCGCGTGGAGCCTACCCAGTACCCCCCGGGCTTCCGCTTGGAGAAGAAGGGCCTAAAGCCCCGGGATTACCCCGAGGCTTTGCTGCAAACCCTGTACCTCTTTGCCGATGGCTAAGGGTTGGGGATCAGGTTGAAGAGCTTAAGCCTTAGCACCACCTCAGCTTGGGTCAGGGTGTACTGGACCTTGTCCCCGGTTAGACCTAACCTGGCGCCAATGCGAAACCGGCCGCTTTTGATAAGGTCATGCGTTGGCGTGCCCGGTTGGATGTCTAGGGGGAGGGTGACGGTCTGCTCCTCCCCGGGGTTGAGGGTGACGGTTTGCTGGACGGCAGCAAAATCCCCTCCCTGGCCGTCATAGAGGTTGGTATCGTTCCCGGGGCCTAGGCGGACCTCGAGGTCCAGGTTGCTTTGGAGGCTGCCCGTGTTCTTCAAGGTTACCTGGAGGCTTACTTTTCCATCCACCAAAGCTTCAACGCCAGGCACCTCAATCAGTTGGCCCGCGGGGTCATCGGGGAAGAAAACCTCGAGAGTGGCAAGGTTCAGCTCCCCCTGGCGTTGGTCTTGGGGGATAAAGCTTAGAAGATCCACTTCAAAGCGGTGGATGGTGTGGCCGCTGCAGGCGGCCAGGGCCAGGGACACCAACAAAAGGGATACACGCTTCACGGCTTGACCTCCTTAGAAACGCACCGCCATGGCAATGCCGTACACGGTTCCCCCCACTAGGGGAGCCTCGTGGGTGGTAAGGGCCAGGTCCAGGCTAAGGGCTTCCAGGTTAAAGCCGGCCCCTAAGCCAAAGCGCAAACCTCCTTCCAGTCCCACCCCGGCCCGGAGGGCGGCAAGACCCAGGCTGTACTCCACGCCCAGGTGGAAGGCCGGGGTGGTGGCACCGAAACGGGTATCCATAGCCAGGAGGAGCTCACCCATCTCCAGGGGGAGGCGGTAGGCTCCGTTAAGGGTGAATATCGGAGCTGTGAGATCGCTTTTCTTGGTGGTGGCTGTGCGGCCGGTTTCCGTTCCGTCCACCACGGTGACCTCCACACCGCTCCACTGGGCAAAGCCTAGCAGGTTTTGCACCCCCAGGCCAAAGGCCCAGTCCTTGCCATCCACGGCCACCCCCACATCCCCCCGCAGGCCATAGCCTTGGCCGCTTCCGCCAAGGCCAAAGGTGCCCTCCAGGAAGGAGGGATAGCTGAGGAAGTAACGGGTCTCGTAGCTGACCCCGGTGGGGTTCCCATTCTGGTCAAAGACGGGTCTAGCAAGGCCCTCGGCATCCGCATAAAAGAGCCCGTAGAATCCTTCCCCACGCACGCCCACATACAGCTTTCCTAACTCGGGGATTTCGGTCACGGGCGTGCTTAGACCCAGGGCCAGGCTCAGGCCCGAGGCGTAGTTACCCTGGGCGTTCAGGGTGCAAGGAGAAGGGCTTTGCTCCTTGCAAGGGTCCAGATTGCCTCTAGCCAGCGCCTCGGCCAGCTTGGCGCTCGGGCTTACCCTCATGCCTTGGGAGCCGAAGAATGGGCCGATGCTTAGATAGGTGCCGGCTCCCAAATCCAGGGAAAGGGCGCCGAAGGGCCTCGGGATCAAGGCCTGGGGCTTATCTGGGGCGGTGCCCACCTGGAAGGAGGGGATGAGGTTGTTGCCTTGGCCGTCGGTGATGGAAAGCCCGTTGGCGCTTACCCGGAAGACCACCTCGTCGGGGCTGCGGGCTGGGTTGAGGAGGAAGCTGTCCAGGTGGGTGGCCTGGTCGTAGGCGCTGAGGAAGTCAAAGTGGTTACGAAACGCGTTGGGATCGGTGAAGTAGGCGAAGGGGCTGGTATCCGGGAAGACGGGAAGGAGGCGCAGGAGTCCTAGGGGAAGCTGGAAGCCCTCGTGATCCCACCTGTTGGGGAAGGCGGCGTAGGCGGGGTTGGCCCCTTGGCCACTGGGCCCTGGAAGGAGGACCCCACCCATACCCAAGCTCCTCACCCCCTGGGCCAGGCTTAGGCCCAGGAGGCTGGCCATAAGGAAGGCGGTGGCTCTTTTCATAGCGCGTGCATTTTATCCCATATTTGGCCTGGGTCAAGGGAGCTTGAACCTGGACAGACACATGTGAGACGCCAGATGGAATAAAAAGAGGGGAACCGACCCGTTG
>NZ_KZ851834.1:0-24171 GCF_003336745.1 Thermus caldifontis
ATCCGCAGCCATGTCCTGCTGCAAATGGCTGGGGTGGAGCTTTAAGGTAGCAAACGAAGGTATAACCTTGCCCGCAGAAGTCCGACAAGCGCTAGGGCTTCGTCCTGGGGAAAAACCGCTAGTGGAGGTGGTGGAAGGGGTGATCCAGCTCCGCCCTTGCCGTCCCCCTGTGCGTGAACTCCTGCAAGACCTTTTCAAGGCGTATCCCCTCGAGGCCCAAGCCCTGGGGGAAACCACAGGCCATGATGCCCTGCGCTATGTCCGTAAACTGCGCAAGGGATGACCAGCCTGGACACCAACATCATCCTTTCTGCCCTGGACCCCAAGGATGCCCAACATGAGGCGGCCATCTCCTTGTTGGATGGGCTATCCTGGGAGGCCCTTTTCATCAGCCCTCCGGTCTACGCTGAACTTCGGGCCGGCACAGGTTGGCCCTTGATAAGGGCCTTTCTTGACAGCCTAGGTATCCACCTGCGAGATGGGATGCCCCTCCCGTGTGGGAGCTGGCCGGCGAGCGCTTTGGGCTCTACGCCCAAAAAAGGCGGAAAACCCACCTACCCCGCCGCATCCTGGCCGACTTCCTCATCGGTTCCCATGGCCTTTTCCACGGCCTACGCCTGGCCACCTTTGACCCTGGCCCCTACCGGCTGGCCTTTCCCGAGGTGGAGGTGGTGCCCTGATGCCCGAAGGGAAAATCCTGGTCACCCGGAAGGCCAGGAGCCGCCCAACCCGGTAGTATGAGCCCCATGGGCTTCGTTATCGGCCTTCTCGGCGGGGGCTTTGGGGGGTTGGTGGGACTGGGCGGGGGCACGGTGATGATCCCCCTGATGGTGGGGATTCTCCGGCTCTCCCAGCACAAGGCCCACGGCACCAGTCTGGTGGCGGTTTTCTTCACCGGGCTCATGGGGGCCCTTACCTACGGGCTCCAAGGTTCTTTGAACCTCAAGGCCGCTCTTTTCCTGGCGGCCACCGCCATCCTCACCGCCCGGCTAGGAGCCCGCTACGCCCATGGCCTTCCGGAAAAGGATCTCAAGCGGGCCTTTGGCTGGTTTCTCCTTTTCGTTTCCTGCCTTCTTCTCCTGAAACCTTACCTGGCCCCCATGGGCCTGGTGCAGGGCGAGGTGTGGGAAGACCTTACCCTCCTCTTAGCGGGAAGCCTTACCGGCTTCCTCTCCGGCATGATGGGGGTGGGCGGGGGAACCATCATGGTCCCCGCCATGGTGCTCCTCCTGGGCATGGACCAGCACACGGCCCAGGGCACGAGCCTCCTCGCCATGGTGCCCGCCAGCCTGGTGGGAGCCTACACCCATTACCGTTTGGGCAACGTGGATACCCTTCTCGCCCCAGGGATGGTTCCTGGGGTGCTCCTGGGCACCTTTTTGGGGGGGGAGGCCGCCCACTTTCTGCCCGAGGCCACCCTACGCCTGGTCTTCGCCGGGGTGCTCCTCTGGACCGCCTGGCGCTACCTCCGTCCCTCCGCCAGAAAACGGTGACCTTTTGCACCATTCCCCGCGGGAACCCTGGCTTATCGAGGAAAGGGGGTGAGCAAATGCAACGCTGGCAGGATTGGGCCAACCTTGTCCTCGGTATCTGGCTCATCCTCTCCCCGTGGCTTTTGGGCTTTAGCAACGCCCCCGCCGCCATGTGGAACGCGGTCATCGTGGGGGTGGTGGTGGGGCTCATGGCCCTCATGCACCTCCGGGGTGGTCCCATGTGGGAGGAGTGGGCCAACGTGGTCCTGGGCATCTGGCTCATCCTATCCCCCTGGATCCTGGGCTTTAGCGGCATGGGAAGCGCCATGTGGAACGCCTTGATCGTGGGCGTCCTCGTGGGGATTTTGGCCCTGAGCGTCACCCGGGCAAAACCCCGAGCGGCCTAGGGATTTCTGCGATCCTCCGCCTAGGTCAAGACCTAGGCGGATTGGCCTCTTGCGCCTCTTCCCAGGGAAGAGGTAAGGTAAGGACGGCCTTTAAACCGGTCCCGCGAGGCCGGAAAGGGGGAGAAATGGAGCGATATAAGGACGACCAAGGGAAGAAGCCAGGCGGAGGCTTTGGCCTCCGCTTCTTTTTGGAGGTGAACCGTGCGTTTTAAGGCCGAGCTTTTAAACGCCGAGGAGATGCGCCGGGCCCTATACCGCATCGCCCACGAGATCGTAGAGGCCAACAAGGGGGTGGAGGGGCTAGGCCTCATCGGCATCCATACCCGGGGCATCCCCTTGGCGGAGCGCATCGCCCGCTACATCCGGGAGTTTGAGGGGAAGGAGGTGCCGGTAGGGATTTTGGACATCACCCTCTACCGGGACGACCTCTCCGAGATCGGGGTCAGGCCCCAGGTGCGACAAACCCGGATCCCCTTTGACATCACGGGGAAGGCCCTGGTCCTGGTGGACGATGTGCTTTACACGGGCCGCACCGCCAGGGCTGCCCTGGATGCCCTCATGGACCTGGGACGCCCCAGGCGCATCTACCTGGCGGTCCTGGTGGACCGGGGGCATAGGGAACTCCCCATCCGGGCCGACTTCGTGGGCAAGAACGTGCCCACCGCCAAAAACGAGGTGGTGAAGGTGAAGGTGGAGGAAGTGGATGGGGAGGACCGGGTGGAGCTTTGGGAAAAGGAGGAAGCATGAGGCACCTTCTGGACTTCCAGGGCTGGACCCGGCCCGAGGTGGAAAACCTCCTGGACACCGCCCGCGTCATGGCCGAGGTGCTGGAAAGACCGGTGAAAAAGGTGCCCGCTCTCCAGGGCTTCACCGTGGCCACGGTGTTCTTTGAACCCTCCACCCGCACCCGCATCTCCTTTGAGTTGGCCGCAAGGCGCATGTCCGCGGATGTGGTCTCCTTTGCTGCCCAGGCCAGCAGCCTCCAGAAGGGGGAAAGCTACAAGGACACCCTCCTGACCCTCGAGGCCATGGGCATAGACGCCTACATCATCCGCGCCGACAGCGCCGGGGTTCCCCACCAGGCTACCCGCTGGGTCAAAGGCGTGGTGGTGAACGGTGGGGACGGGCGCCGGGCCCACCCCACCCAGGCCCTCCTGGACGCCTACACCCTCCTGGAGGCCCTGGGCACCCTGGAGGGCAAAAAGATCGCCATCGTGGGGGATATCCTCCACTCCCGGGTGGCCCGCTCCAACGTGGAGCTCCTTCCCCTCCTCGGGGCCGAGGTCTGGGTGGCGGGCCCTCCCACCCTTCTCCCCCAAACCCTTCCCGGGGCCAGGCTCACCCCCCACCTGGAGGAGGCCCTAGCGGAGGCAGATGCGGTCATGGTCCTAAGGCTCCAGAAGGAGCGCATGGAGGCAGGCCTGATTCACCTCCAGGACTACATCGCCCACTACCAGGTGACGGAAGAACGCCTACGAAAGGCGAAACCCAACGCCCCCCTTCTTCATCCTGGCCCCATGAACCGGGACATAGAGCTGGAGGGCACGCTGGCGGACTCGGAAAGAAGCCTGGTGAACCGCCAGGTGCGAAATGGCCAAGCGGTGCGCATGGCGGTCCTCTACCACCTGCTGGTGGGGAAAGAGCGGTAGGGCCAGAGGAGGCAGGGAATGTTGCTCATCCAAAACGTCAAGCTGGTGGATGCCCTTGGGGAAAGGGGTCCTGTGGACGTACTCATCGGGGAAGGCAGGATCCTGAGCCTTAATGGCGGGAAGGCGGAAACGGTCATGGACGGCAGGGGCCTTTACCTTGTCCCTGGCTTCGTGGACCTCCACGCCCACCTTAGGGAACCGGGCCAGGAGGTGAAGGAGGAGCTTTCCACGGGGCTTCTTGCCGCCGTGCGGGGAGGGTACACGGATATCGTCTCCATGCCCAACACCACCCCTCCCGTGGACACCCCGGAAGCCGTGCGGGCCCTAAGGAAGAAGGCCCAGGCCCTGGGCTTAGCCCGGCTTCACCCGGCCGCCGCCTTAACCCAAGGGCAGGAGGGGAAAACCCTCACGGAGATAGGCCTTCTCCAGGAGGCGAAAGCTGCCCTCCTCACCGACGACGGCCATACCAATGAGGATGCCGGTATCCTTGCGGCTGGGCTTTTGCAGGCCTCCGCCTTTGGCCTCCCCGTGGCGGTGCATGCCGAGGATGCCTCCTTGCGCCGGGGTGGGGTGATGAACGACGGCCCCCTGGCCGACCTCCTGGGCCTTCCCGGAAACCCCCCGGAGGCGGAGGCCGCCCGGATTGCCCGGGACCTCGAGGTCCTGCGCTACGCCCTGCGCCGAAGCCCGAAAAGGCCCCACCTCCACATCCAGCACCTTTCCACCCGCCGGGGCTTAGAACTCCTGCGGGAGGCCAAGAGGGCCGGGCTTCCCGTCACCGCCGAGGCCACCCCCCACCACCTGACCCTTACCCAGGAGAGCCTGCGCTCCTTTGACCCCCTTTTCAAGGTGGCCCCACCCCTCCGCACCCCAGAGGACGTGGAAGCCCTTATAGAAGGGCTTTTGGACGGCACCCTGGACGCCATCGCCACCGACCACGCCCCCCACACCCAGGCGGAGAAGGAGATGGACCTCCTGAGGGCCCCCTTTGGCATCCCGAGCCTGGAGGTGGCCTTCCCCCTCCTGTACACCGAGCTTCACTTGAAGCGGGGCTTTCCCCTAAGGCGGCTGGTGGAACTCTTCACCGACGGGCCAAGGAGGATCCTCGGCCACAAGCCCCTCCACCTGGAGGAAGGGGCCGAGGCCAGTCTGGTCCTCCTGGACCCAAGGGAACGCCCCGTGGACCCCAAGGCCTTCGCCTCCAAGGCCCGCTTCTCCCCTTGGGCGGGCTGGGTCTTAGGGGGGTGGCCGGTCCTAACCCTAGTGGAGGGGCGGGTGGTGCACCAAGCGTTAGAATAAGAGTGTGCTGAAAAAGCTCCTGGAAGCCGACCAACTGGGCCTGCGTCTGGAATGGGTGGGCGGCCTCCCCCTCTGGGAGGCCCAGCCCACCTACCGCCACCAGAAGGCGGTGGACCGCATCCGGCAAAGCATCCGCCCCAAGGAAGGGTCCTCCTGCCCTTGCATCCACGTGGCCGATGTCTACGTGCGCTTTCCTGATGGGTCCTACAAACGCCCCGACATCGCCTTGTTTTGCCGGGAGCCCGAGGAGCTGGACGAGGCCATCACCCTGCTCCCAGAAGCGGTGGTGGAGGTGGTAAGCCGGGGCTACGAGGCCAAGGACCTGGAGATCGCTCCCCGCTTCTACCTATCCCAGGGGGTCAAGGACGTGGTGGTCTTTGACCCGCACACCCTTTTGGTCCTCCACCTGCGCCAGGATGGAGCCTGGCGCCACGTGTCCCCCGTAGAACTTGACCTCCTTTGCGGCTGCACCCTCAGGGTTTAGCGAGGTCCCTTAGGCTTCCCACCCCTTCCGCCTCCATAAGCCTCAGAAGCCCCTTCAGCACCCGTCGGGGGAAAAGGGGGCCTCCGTAGACGAAGCCGGTGTAGACTTGCACCAGCCGGGCCCCCAGCTTAAGCCGCTCCCAGACATCCTCTGGGCCCTCCACGCCTCCCACGCTCACCAGGGTGAGGCCCCTTACCCCAACGAGGTGGCGCAGCACCTCCAAGGCCCTTCCCTTCAGGGGCCTTCCCGAAAGCCCCCCGGTCTCCCGGGCCAACGGGCTTCTTAAGCCCGGACGTTCCAGGGTGGTGTTCACCGCCACCAGGCCCTCGAGGCCATGCTTCAGGGAAAGCTCCACCGCCTGGTCCAGGGCCTCAACGGTGAGGTCCGGGGCCACCTTGAGGAGAAGGGGCTTTGGGGTGGCCGGGCGAAGCCGGGCGAGAAGCTCGTCCAAAAAGGGCCCCTCCTGCAGGGTGCGTAGCCCCGGGGTGTTGGGGGAACTCACGTTGAGGACGAAATAGTCCCCATAAGGCTCCAGGGCCTGGAGGGCCCTTAGGTAGTCCTCCGCCGCCCTCTCCAGGGGGGTATCCCGGTTCTTTCCTAGGTTCACCCCCACGGGGAAGGAGAGCCCCCTTGCCCGGAAGCCCTCTAGCCTCCTTGCCGCCTCCTCCGCCCCTCGGTTGTTGAAGCCCATCCGGTTGATGAGGGCGTGGTCCTCCACCAGCCGGAAAAGCCTTGGCCTAGGGTTTCCCTCCTGGGGCCTAGGGGTGAGGGTCCCCACCTCGGCAAAGCCGAAGCCCAAGGCCCACCAAGCCCCTAGGGCCCGGGCGTCCTTGTCCATCCCCGCCGCCAGGCCCAAGGGGTTAGGAAAGCGCAGGCCAAAGGCCTCCACCTGAAGCCGTGGGTCTTCCACCCTTAGGAGCCGCGCAGGGACCTCCAGTAAAGGCCCCCTTTCCGACCAGAGGGAAAGGAGCTTCAAGGCAAGTTCATGGGCTTCTTCCGGGTCCAGGGCAAAGAGCAGGCGGTGCATACGGGTCCATGGTACCTTGACCAAGCTCCAGCCTTGGGGAATACTCGGCCCATGAAGCCTTTCCACCCCCAGGGATTGCCCATCCTCTTTGCAGGCCTTCTCCTCCTGTCCGCCTGCTCCGTAACGCTCCAGGTCCCCTTGCCCGATCAGTCCTTCCAGGCTGGAGCCCTACCTGGCACCCAGGGCCGGATCCTCTACCCCCAGAAAGCCGTCACCTTTGCACCTCCCCTGGTCTCCCCCAAGGCGGTGGCCATCACGGGTACCCTCGAGGCCAACCAATCCCTAAACGCCACCCTGAGCTTTTATGCGCGCCTCCTTGACCCCGCCTCCGACCCCAGCTGCCTTGACCTCAACCCTTACGGTATCCAAGCCTACGCCTGCCCCATCGGACCCAACGACGAAAAAGCCGGGGAGGCCCAGTTTGCCAACGCCCAAAGCGCCGCCCTTTCCCTGGGTGGGAAAAACCTCACCCAGGGCATCGCCCAAGGACAGTTTTGGCTGGGCCTCGAGGTGCAAGGCCTGCCTGCAAGCCTGGTAACCTTCACCCTCAAGAACCTGAAGGCCATCGTCACCGTGGGCCTTTGAGGGACCCGGGCCCTGGCTTTGTGCCCCTGGGTTTTTTCTTCCCCTCCAGCAGGGCTATGATAGGGATTAGATGAAGGACGTCTTGCGGCTAGAACTTCCCGTACTTCCCCTGAGGAACACGGTTATCCTGCCCCACACCACCACCGCGGTGGACGTGGGCCGCCCCAAGAGCAAGCGGGCGGTGGAGGAGGCCCTAAACGCCGACCGCTACCTCTTTCTGGTCACCCAGAAGGACCCCGAGGTGGACGACCCCGCCCCCGAGGACCTCTACGAGGTGGGCACCCTGGCGGTGGTGAAGCAGGCCATGCGCCTGCCCGACGGCACCCTGCAGGTGATGGTGGAGGCCAGAAACCGGGCAAAGCTTCTTTCCTACGTGGCCGCCCCCTACCTTAGGGCCATCGGGGAGGCGATGCCCGAGCCCCCCCTCCAGGATGCCAGCCTGGCCCGGGTCCTGGTGAACGAGGTGCAGGAGGCCTTTGAACGCTACCTGCAAAACCACAAAACCCTACGCCTGGACCGCTACCAGCAAGAGGCGGTAAAGAGCACCCTTGACCCCGCCATCCTGGCCGACCTGGTGGCCCACCACGCCACCTGGGACCTTCAGGACAAGCAGGCCATCCTGGAAACGCCGGAGGTGGAGGAGCGGCTTAAGAAGGTCCTCGCCCTCCTCCTAAGGGACCTGGAGCGCTTTGACCTGGACAAGAAGATCGCCGCCCGGGTCAAGGAGCAGATGGACCAGAACCAACGGGAATACTACCTCCGGGAGCAGATGAAGGCCATCCAGAAGGAGCTGGGAGGCGGGGAAGACTTCTTGAGCGAGATAGAAGAGCTTCGGGAGCGCATCGAGAAGAAGGGGATGCCCGAGGCGGTCAAGGAGAAGGCCCTCAAGGAGCTGAAGCGCCTGGAGCGCATGCAACCCGGCTCCCCCGAGGCCACGGTGAGCCGCACCTACCTGGACTGGCTCTTGGATGTCCCTTGGACCGAGGCCGACCCCGAGGTCCTGGACATCGCCGTCACCAAGCGGGTTCTGGACGAGGACCACTACGGCCTTAAGGACGTGAAGGAGCGCATCCTGGAGTACCTGGCCGTGCGCCAGCTCACCCAAGGGAAGGAGGTGAAAGGCCACGCCCCCATCCTCTGCTTCGTAGGCCCCCCGGGGGTGGGCAAGACCTCCTTGGGCAAGAGCATCGCCCGCAGCATGAACCGCAGGTTCCACCGCATCTCCTTAGGCGGCGTGCGGGACGAGGCGGAGATAAGGGGCCACCGGCGCACCTACATCGGGGCACTTCCCGGGAAGATCATCCAGGGCATGAAGCAGGTGGGGGTGGTGAATCCCGTCTTCCTCCTGGACGAGATAGACAAGCTCTCCTCCGACTGGCGGGGCGACCCGGCCTCGGCCCTGCTGGAGGTCCTGGACCCGGAGCAAAACCACACCTTCACCGACCACTACCTGGACGTTCCCTACGACCTCTCCAAGGTGTTCTTCATCACCACCGCCAACACCCTAAGCACCATCCCCAAGCCCCTTCTGGACCGCATGGAGGTCATTGAAATCCCCGGCTACACCCTGCCGGAGAAGCGGGCCATCGCCCGCCACTTCCGCTGGCCCTTCCAGGTGAGGGAGGCGGGCCTCGAGGGCAAGCTGGAGATCACCGACCAAGCCCTGGACCGCATCGTGCAGGAATATACCCGGGAAGCCGGGGTGCGGAACCTGGACCGGGAGCTCTCCAAGGTGGCCCGGAAAGCCGCCAAGGACTACCTGGAAAGCCCCTGGGAAGGGGTCAGGGTAGTGGAGGCCCAGGACCTCGAGGCCTACCTGGGCGTGCCCCGCTACCGCCCGGACCGGGCGGAGAAGGCCCCCCAGGTGGGGGTGGCCCAGGGCCTGGCCTGGACCCCTTATGGGGGTGCGCTGCTCACCATAGAAGCCGTGGCCGTACCGGGCACGGGCAAGGTGAACCTCACCGGCAACCTGGGGGAGGTGATGAAGGAGTCGGCCCACGCCGCCCTCACCTACCTCCGGGCCCACCGGGAGGAGTGGGGCCTGCCGGAAGGCTTCCACAAGGAGTACGACCTGCACGTCCACGTCCCCGAGGGGGCTACCCCCAAAGACGGCCCCTCCGCGGGCATCACCATGGCCACCGCCTTGGCCAGCGCCCTCACGGGCCGGCCCGTGCGCATGGATGTGGCCATGACCGGGGAGATCACCCTCAGGGGCAAGGTGCTGGCCATCGGCGGGGTGAAGGAGAAGCTTCTCGCCGCCCACCAGGCCGGCATCTACCGGGTGATCCTGCCCAAGGAGAACCAACCCGAGCTCAAGGAGGTCCCGGAGGAGGTCCTCAAGGACCTGGAGATCACCTTTGTGGAGGAGGTGGGGGAGGTGCTCAGGCTCCTCCTCCTACCTCCCGCACCGCCCCCTGTGGCCCCTCTGGAGAGGCCCCAGCCGGGAGCGGGGGCTTAGACCTCCACCGCTTGGCCCAAAGGAGCCAGCACCTGCATGGCTCCGGGGGCTGGTTTGTAGACCTTTACCTGGACCTGCGCCAAACCACGGGTACCCAAGCCTAGGCGGTACACCCCAGGCGGAAGGAAAAGCAGGTAGTCCAAAGGGGCCTCCGGAAGCACAGCCCCCCAAAACAACCCCGCCTTGGCCTGGGTGGGTAGGAAAAAGACCCCCCTCCCCTCCCCCAGCAGGCGTAGGGGAAAGGCCTCGGAATCCACCCCAAGCCCTAGGGGAAGTTCCTGGTAGACCCGTCCCGAAAGCCGCACCACCGCGGGTTCCTCCAAAACCAGGGGTACCTCCACGGGCTCTGCGTCAAAGGAAACCAGCAGGAGGTCCTCAGGAACCTCCAAGGCCAAGGAAGGCCCTAGGCCCAAAAGAAGGCTTTGCGGGGGAAAGTCTGACCAAGGAAACTCGGGGTCCACAGCCACCCTTCGCCATTCCTTGACCACCTTGGCCAAGGCCTGCCTTTCCACGGGTTCCCCGGATTGACCAAGGTGGTAGACTTCCGCCACCGGGTCCTTAAGGTCTCGGAAAACCTCCGCCATACGCTGGTGGAGGCGCAGGCGCTCCCCCAGGGAAAGCTGGGCGGCCAGGTAGGGGCGAAACTGGGGTTCTTTGAAGCGATACCGCCCTTCCGAGAACACCAGCCAACCCCGGTTTTCCAGCTCGTCCAGGTGCTGCGCCAGACCTAGCCCCTGCGCTAGGTCTGGCGGAAAAGCCCCGGGGCGCAAGGAAAGGATCTCCAGAGCCTTACGCGCCTCCAGGGAAAGATGGCGGGCCTCGAGGGCCACCATGGCCAAGAGCTCCTTCAACACCTCAGGCCGTCCCCCGCTTTTCAGGTAGAAGCGGGCTGCCCGTTCAAAAGGCTCGTGCCGCAAGGCCGTGGCCCTGGCCTCAGGGAAGCTGAGGCGGGGAACCTCCACAACCCAGGTAATCTCCGCCGGAAAGCGGGCCCTAAGGGCCAGAAGAAAGGCCGGGTCCTCGCCAAAGAGGCTCCTCGCCACCACCAACACCTGGCCCGGGATAGGCCTGAGGCGCAGGGCCTCCTCCTTGGAGGGTAGGGGATCGGAGAAATAGAAAACCCCAGGACCTTGGCCCCAGCCCTCGCGAAAAGGCAAACCTAGCCTTTCCGCCAAAGACCGGGCCAAAGCGCCCCGCCCGGAACCCGGAGGACCGATGAGGACCACCAGGCCCGGGGAGCGCACTTCCTTAAGGCGCTCAGGTAAGGGCATACCTTCCTTTGGAACCGTGAGGCGGGCCCTCAGGATCTGCACCCAATCCGCAAAGGAAGGGGAAACGTCCTCGAGGCCCTCCAAAATCTCCTCGCCTCCTGGGGTCCGGTCCAGCTCCACGCCAGGGGGTAGCTCCAGTACCTTTCCTTTGAAGGCCTCTTTGCCCAAGAAGGTGCGCAGGTGGCAAAGCTCGGTTCTTAAGTTTTGCAAGGCTGCCCCATGCTCCCAAAGGAGATCGGCCAGCTTCTCCCGGCGGGTGGGGCCCTCGAGGGCCAGGTAGTAAAGGAGGGCCAAGGCCTTCCGCCTTATGGGCAAGGGCCCCAACGGCCCTTCCGCCCGGGCTGGACCATAAAGGGGTAGCCGCACCTTGCGCATCTTCCCTCCGTTAATTGCTTCGCTAAACCGCCGTTAAATCCCTTCTCATATTGCGCAAGCATTTTAACGCATCTCCTTCATTCCGGCGTCAGAAAAGCACATCCACCCTTAACGCTCCCTTAACGCCCCTTGGCCTACGCTCCCTAGCGAAAGGAGGTGGGACGGTGAGGCTTGGGTTGGCGTGGCTCCTCCTGCCCCTCATCCTGGGGGCGGCAGGCCCTCAAGCCTCCTTGCGGGTAGAAGTGCGGATTCCCGAGCGTGCGGCCCTGGTGTTGGAACCCCCAGCGGTAGGGGGCAAGGTGGCAGGTCCTCTTTGGGCCAGTAGAGGTGGCGGGGGAAACCCCAGCCAACCCCCTTACTGCCCTAGGAACCCCAACGACCCTACCCTATGCCTGCGGGATCCGGTGGTGGTCTTTGACCTTAGGTGCGCCACCTTAGGCCCCGTGCCTCCCCATTGTGCCGCCCTTTACGGCGGGGATGGGCGCTTTTTGGACGAGGACGGACGCCCCTACCCTCCCCTTCTCCTGGACGGGGAGGGCAGGGTGATTCCCGGCTCCAAGCGCTTTCCCCAGTACTTCACCCATCCCTCCATGCGGCTCCACGTCTTCACCCAAAGGCGGCACTGGGCCCTTTCCGTAGCCTTTGAGACCGAGCCCACCAGTCCGGAGGGAACGGTGCTGGACGCCAGCCACTTCGCCATGCACTCCATCCTCACGGGGCGGGGCGGCCTTCCTCCCACCCCCCATTGGAAGTGCCTGGGCTACCACCCGGACTGGGACCGCCCCCCTTCCCACATCTGCCCTGCCCCAACGGGCCCGGATGGGGGGGTGCTCCTCGAGGAGGTCATCGATCACCCCGGGGGCTGGCAGTCCGTCACCTTGGGGATCAAGCTCCGGCTGGACGGTTCCGAAACACCGGGGGAGTACGAGGGGTGGTTGGTCTACACCCTCACGCTGCTATAGGAGGCGTTTCGGCATCAGGCTTTTGGGTTTTTGGAAGCGGTAGATAGGAGGAAACCATGAAGAAGTGGTGGATCGCAGCTTTGGCCTTGGCCCTGGCAGTGGGCTACGCCCAGGTGGGCTTGCCCTCGGAAGGCGACCTGGACGGGAACGTGGAAGAGCTTTGGGACGATAACCACGACCAGGCGGCGGTGAAGGAGAAGGTGAAGGTCATCATCCCGCCCCGTTACGCCCTGCACCTCACCGAGGACGAGTGGAACCTTGACCTCAACAACCCCCCCGAGGCTCCCGCGCCTTACGTCTTTGACCCCTACAACCCTCAACCTCCCGCCGAGGGGTGCTACCTGGTGCCCAAGGCGGTGAGGACCCCGGAAGATCTTGTAGACTACACCCAGGGTGGCGGCGTCTTCCTCCCCATCGGCGCCTATCCGGCGGCCAAGGACTACAACAACGATGGCAAGCTCTCCGACGACGAAAAGGGCACCCTCATCTGCGTGAACCACAAAATCCTGCAGAAGTTCTCCAACGACCCTGACGGCTGGCAGCTGAGCGTTTCCGTGACCGGGACACCCGCCAGCGGCTTTGGCTGGTTCGGCTTGGCGGATCTCATTAACCACGTGCCCATGGGTGGCTTTGCCACCAACAACCTGCCCTTTGGGCCGGTGACGGTGGCCCAGGGGAGCGGCCCCACAGGCGGCTGGCTGGACGACCTGATCGTGGAGGGCTTCTGGTTTGACGGTTCCGAGCTGGATGGTACCTACACCATTGATGTCACCTTCACCCTGGCGGGTCTCTAAGGGAGGTAAGCCATGCGGAAGCTTTTCCTTCTGATGCTTAGCGGGCTTTTGGCCTTGGCCTTGGCCAATGGCGGCGAGGAGTGGGACGTGGGCGAGGACCAGGCCACCGTCACCGAGCGCATCAACCTCACCATCCCCCAGCGGGTGGCCCTGCACCTCACCGAGGACGAGTGGATCGTGGACCTGAATAACCCCGTGCCCGGGCAAGGTGGGGAGGGGTGCTACTTGGTGCCCAAGGGCTACCAGGGCACGCTGGAAGACGCCATCGCAGACGCCCTGGACGGCGACTTCCGACCCATTGACACCTACCCCGCCATCAAGGACTTGAACGGCGATGGAAAGATTGACGAGGGCGAGAAGGGCACCATCATCTGCCTCAATCAGAAGGTCCTGCAGAAGTTCTGCAACAACGGTGATGGCTGTGAGCTGGACCTCAAGGTGACCCGGACCCAGGGCGATCCCAACTACGGCCAGGGCGGGGTGGTGGATAAGGCCCCAGATTTCAACAGCCACTACAAGTTCGTCCAGTTTAATGGCTTTGACGACGGTACCCCCTTGGAGCTCCTGAAGGTCCTGGGCCAGCGCCTCCCCGGCTGGCTGGACGACCTCATCATTGAGGCCTTCTGGTTTGACGGCTCCGAGGTGGCGGGCACCTACCAGTTCAACTTCCTCTTCCAGCTGGCGGCCCTCTAGGCCCTTTGGCTGCCCCCAGGGAATCTGGGGGCAGCCCCCTTTTCCCTAGAATGAAGACATGAGAAACCTCCTTCCCCTCCTGATCCTCTTAGGCGCAGCCCAGGCCCAGACCGGGGTGGGGGTGAGCCCCCCCAGGGCCCTCTACCCTGCCACCCCCGGGGCCAGCCTCACGGGAAGCATCCTGGTGGACCACCCGGGCCGAAGCGGCACCCTCCAGGTGGAGGTGGTCCTGCAGGACGTCCTCCTCCAGGCGGACGGCAGGCCCCTCTATCTGGATCCGGGAAGCCACCCCCGTTCCCTTACCCGCTGGCTTTCCGTAAGCCCCTTGGCCTTTTTGCTCCAGCCCCAGGCCACCCAGGAGGTGCGCTACACGGTGCAGGTGCCCCCTAACGCCCAGGCCGGCACCTACTGGGGCATCATCTTCTTTGAATCTGCTCCCGCAGGAAGCCCCCAGGGCAGAGAAGGCCTGGGCATCCGGGTCAAGACCCGGGTGGGGCATGTGGTCTATGTGGAGGTGGGGCAGGTGAGCCGTTCGGGCCGGATCCAGGGCTTCCGCTACCAGCCCCAAAGCCGCGAGGCTCCCGCCCAGGTGCGCCTGGTCTTCCAGAACACGGGCACGGGGCTCCTTCGCCTCAAGGGGCGGGTGGAGGTGCGGGATCTGCAAGGCCGGCCCTTGGCCCAGGCGGAGGTTCCGGAAACCGCAAGCCTCCCCGGGGCTACCCATGAGCTTCCCGCTCCCTTGGACAAACCCCTTCCCGCAGGGCGCTACCTGGTCCTGGCGGTGCTGGACTACGGAAGCCCAAGCCTCATCGCCGGGGAAGGAAGGATTGAGGTGAAATGATGCGTTACTGGGCAATGATGCTCGTCTTATCTTGGGCCTTGGCCCAGGTACCCATCGGGGTTAACCTACCCGAGGGCACCAGCCTTTCCCTCAGCGCCGAAGAGGTGGTCTTTGACCTCACGCAAAGCCCTTACCCTCCGCCCAGCTTTCCCTTTGCCTACGCACCCAGCTCACCCCAAGGCCCCGTGACCCTACGGCTTTTCACCAACCTCGAGGGCGGCTTTGCCCTCGAGGTGGAGGCCTCCCCTCTCCTGTCCGAAGGCGGCGCCCAGATACCGGCGAGCCAGGTGGAGTACCGCCTCAACGGGGGGCCCTGGATCCCCTTGGGCCCCAAGGTGGTCCTCCTCACAGGCACGGGGCCCACGGCCGGGTATCAAAGCTATGTCCTGGAGTTCCGCCTGGTGCTCACGGGGCAGGAGGTGCCTGGGGTCTACCGGGGTAGCCTCCTTTTCACCCTGAGCCGGCTTTAGGCCATGCGGGGCTTGGCCCTTCTTCCCCTGTTTCTGGCCTTGGGGCTGGCCCTAGAGGCTCCCGAGGCCCTGGAAGCCCCGCAAGGTGGCTTCCTCAGCGTGCCCGTGCGGGGAGAAGGAGAGGTGGTGGCGGTGGAGGTACCCCAAGGCCTGATCCCCCTTTCCCAGGCGGTGGAGGGGGAAGGGGTCTTGAACTTCCTGGTGGGCCCCGAGGCCCTGGCCGGGGAGCACCTTCTGGTCCTCAAGGACGCCCGGGAAACCCGCACGGTGCGGGTGCGCATCCCCGTGCGGGCCGGCGTGGAGCTACGGGTTCCCCCAGGGGCCGAGGGGGTGGAAGGGGAAAGCCTCAGCTACACCCTAAGCGTGCGCAATGCGGGCAATGCCAGGGACCGGATCCGCCTCGAGGTGCGAAGCCTTCTTCCCTACCGGCTTTCCCAGGAGGTGCTGGAGCTGGAGCCAGGGGAAGCCAAGGAGGTCCTCCTGGAGGTGCGCCTCAGGGGGCGCAACCGGGACACGGCCACGGTCTTCGCCTACTCCGGCCTGGATCCCCAGGTGCGGGCCTACGGGGTTATAGAAACCGTTATCCAGGCCTTTGCCGGGGCAGAAAAGCTTTCTCGGCAGGCCCTCCTGTACCGCTTTGGCCTCACCGCCCGCTACGGAAAAGAGGGGCTGGGCTACAGCCTGGGCCTCTCCCTGGGGGGAGCCCTCTCGGATTACGTGCGCCTGAGCTCCAGTTTGGGCCTAAAGGCCGAGGGCCTTTCCGGGGAGGCCTTCTTCTACGGGGAGGACTTCGCCCTGGGCTTTCGCGCCTACCAAGGGGTCTATCGCCTGGAAGGGGAACTTGGACCTTTCCAAGGCTACGCCGCCTGGGCTGGGGGTGGGCTCAGCGTGGGTGGGCTGTACGAGGAAGGGCCCTTGAGGCTGGCCACCCACCTCAGCAGCCTAGGCCAGCGCTTCAGCGTGGGTTATGCCTTCCAGGAAGGCGGGCTCACCCTGGTGCCCTACGGGGTGGTGAACCGGCGGGCCGACCCCGAGGCGGTGCAGGCCGGGGTGGGCCTGGAGGGCAAGCTGGAGAATCGGGAGATGAGCCTTGCTGGACGGCTGGAGTACCTGGAGGGCCTAAGGCTCCGCCTAGGTGGGGCTAGCCGCAGCCAGGATCCCTTAGGTTTCAAGGGAGAGGTGGCCTACGAGGGAGGAAGCTGGCAGGGTACCGCCACCCTCAGCCAGCGCCTGGATGAGGCCACCACCCACGGCCTCACCTTCCGCCTGGCCAACACCTACGGCCTCCTCTACACCCTGGCCTATCGCCCCCCAGGGGCTCCCCTTTCCCTAAGCGGCACGGTGGGCACCCAGGGGGGGCTGGTCCTGGGTCTGGCCGCCCGCTACCGGGAGGGCAACCTGGAGGTGGGGGGAAGCTGGGGCAGGAACCCCACCGGGCCCTACCTGGGCCTCTACGCCACCTACAAGGAACGGGATTACACGGTGCAACTGGGATACACCGCCACCGATACCCGCAGGCTCCTCCTCTCGGCCCAAGGAAGCTTCCCTCCCCTGGAAGGAAGCCTGGGGATGGGCTACGACCTGGACCAAAAGCGCCTGGAGGGCCGCTTCGGCCTGGCCTACCGGGAAGGCCCGTGGGGCTTGGGCCTCGAGGGGCGCTACACGGGAAGCACTTTCCAGGTGGCGGCCCTGGGCACCCTGGAGGTCAAGGGCGGGTTTGACACCCCTGAGGAGGTGGTCCAGGCCTTCGGGGGCCGGGCCACGGGGTATGTGGAAGGCCTGGTCTTCCACGACCAAAACCGGGACGGGGTGCGGAATCCCGGCGAACCCCTCCTGCCCGGGGCCAAGGTGCGGGTGGGAGGTTTGGACGCGGTGACGGACCAGGAAGGCCGCTACCGGCTGGAGCTTTACCCTGGCAGCTACCGCCTGGAAGTGGGGGGCCTCGAGGCCACCCTGGCCCTTCGCCGCCGGGTGGAGGCCCGGGTGGAGCGGGGCCTAACCCTGCCCTTGGACCTTCCCGTAGAAACCGTGGTGGGCCTTATGGGCCAGGTGTTTTTGGACGAAAACCGAAACGGAACCAGGGACGAAGGCGAACCCCCGCTCCCCTACGCCCGGATCCGGGTGCAGGGCCTAGAAGACCGCACCGCCACGGCCGACGGACGGGGGGTTTTCGTGGTGGGCGGGCTCCTTCCCGGGAGCTACACCCTGAGCCTGGACGGCAACAGCCTAGACAAGCTCCAGGAGCCTGGTGAACCCGTCTCCCTCACCCTCTCCCCTGGGCCCCTGCCCCAGGTCCTCCTTTCCGCTAGGCCCGTGGTGCGCGAGATCGTGCGCACCCTCACCGAGGAAACCCTGGCCGTGGTCCTGAAACCCCTGCCCTCGGTGTTGCCTCCCGGGGCAGAACTTCCCCTGGAGGCCACGGTGCAGGGACAACCCGATAGGGTTTGGGCCGAGGTGGGAGGCCGCACCCTGGCCCTGGAGCCTCTGGGGGAAGGGGTTTATGGGGGCTACCTCCTGGTGGAAGGCCAAGGGGCGTTGGAGGTCAAGGTGGTGGCCGAGCGCCAGGGGGAAAGGAGCGAGGCCACCGCCCTCCTCACCGTGCGCCCGGGTCCCTTGGCCACCTTACAGGCCAGCCCTGCCCTCCTGGACCCGGAGGAAGAGGTGCGCCTCGAGGCCCGCCTCCTCCGCCGGGCAAGCCGGGTGGAGGTGCGGCTTGGCCCTTTGGTCCTATCCCTGGAAAAGGTGGACGAGTTCACCTACCGGGGCGCGTTCTTGGCCCCCAAGACCCCCGGGGCCTACGAGCTGGAACTCTACCTGGACGGAAGCCGCGTACATACCGCCCGCATCCGGGTGCGGGACTAGGGAAGCTCCTCCTTGCGGTTGGCGTTGAGGAAGACCTGGGAGCCGAAGCGGGCCACCACCTCCTCCGCCGGCACATAGGTGGCTCCCAAGGCCTCCATCACCCGCCTCAGGAGGAAATCCCCTTCCCGGATCTGCCGCTCCACCTGGGGAAGGCAGTCCTTGTGGTAGAAGGCCATGAGGGGCTCCAGGTGGCCCTCCGGGTTATGGGCCACCACCACCGGGTAAGGGGAAGCCAGGGCCTTTTCGTAGAGAAAAGCCCAGTAGGCGGGGGTCAAAAAGGGAAGGTCCGTGGCCGCCACCGCCACCCAGGGGTAGCGGGCGTGGGAAAGGGCGGAGTGGAGGCCGGAAAGGCTGTCGGCCCCAGGGAGGAGATCGGGATAGACGGGCACCCCAAAGCCCTCGTAGGGCCGGTTGGCCACAACGAAGCGTTCCCCTGCCTCCTGAAGGCTATCCAGGACCCATTGGAGGAGGGGCTTGCCCCGGTAAGGGTAGAGGGCCTTGTCCTCGCCAAAGCGCCGGGAAAGCCCTCCGGCGATCACCGCCCCCGTGAACATGCCTACCATCCTAGCGCCCGAAGCAGCCTCTCCCCTAGCCAAGGGGCGTAGAGGAACCCCGTGGACCCCAGGCCCGTAAGGGCAAACCCCCCTTCCACCAGGAAAAGGTAGGGAATCCCCCTCTCAGGGGGCGCCATGCCCCCAGGCAGGGCGGGCCCATCCAGCCGGAAGCGCATCCCCCGCCAGGCCGAGGCCACCTTTGGCCGGTAGCCCAACAGGGCCTCCGCTCCCCTAAGGAGCCACTCCGCCTCCCCTTCCGTGGGGGGCGGGGCCTCAGGGGTGCCCTGGTGGGGCAGGTAGCTTCCCCCAAGGACGCTTCCCGCCACATAAACCCGGTAGCTGATGGCCCGGGGAAAGTAGTCCAGGAGGGTGAGGACCAGCCCGGGGATGTGCCGCCCGGAAAGGCCCAGAAGGTGTGCCCCCTGCCCACCCCCGGCGTAGACCAGCACCTCCCCCTGGACCCTTTCCCCGCCCTCCAGGACCAAATAGGGAGGCTCCCAGGCCAAAACCCGGGCCCTTAGGAGGGAAAGCCCTTCCGCAAGCCTCTCCAATAGGAGCCTGGGCTCCAGCCAGAAGGCCTCCTCCAGCAAAAGGCCCCCTTCCTCCCAGGTGTGCCGAAGCCCCCCAAGCCGGGTGGCCACCTTCCCCCTCTCCCCTTCCGGCACCGGGCGATAGACCCCAAGGTGCAGGGGCACAAAGCGGCCATAGAAGCGGAGGGCCGCCTCGAGGGCCTCCTCGCCCCGTGGGGCCAGGGTGAAGCGCCTTCCCCTTAAAGGGTTCACCAGGGCCACGGGCACCCGGCTGGCCTCCCCCAGGCCCTGGGCCACCACCAAGACCCGGTGGCCTTTTTCCTGCAAAAGCCGGGCAGCGGCAAGCCCCACCACCCCCGCCCCCAGGACCACCACCTCGGCTTTCCCCACCCAGCCAGCCATCCCATACCCTTCTTCGTTCTTCCCTTCGCCAAGTACCTCCGAGCTGCCCGCTGCCAAAGGGCCTCTCCGGGGCCCCCACCCTGGCTTGCGCCAGGGTGGGGTGGTTAAAAGCGGTACCCTTCCCCCTCCTTCCGGCAAAGCCCCCGGCCCACGAGCCCCTCTAAAAAGTGTTCCGCCTCCTCCTGGGAGAGGAAGGCCTTAAGGTCCTCCGGGCGTAAGAAACCGCCCTTCCGCCAAGCCTCCTTCATGGCCAAGCGCTCCAAGGCCGCCCGCGAAGGCCCTCTTTGCAAAAGCCTCCCCTGCCAGCGGAATAGGCCCAGATACAGGGGAAAGGAAAACCCTAGGGCCAGAAGAAAGCCCCCCGGGCTGAAGCGGAAACTGGCCCAAAGGAGGAGAAACAGGGCCAAGGCCCCGCTCAAAGGCAGAAGGTGCCGTCCCATGGCGCCTCCTCAGGCCACGGGCAAGGGGATGGGGGCAGCTTCCCTGGCCCCCACCACCTCCCCAAAGAGCAGGTGCGGGGTGGCCTGCTTGATCTCCACCTGGTAAAGCCCCGGGGTGGGGGCCTGGTGGGCGGGGACCAGCACCGGGTGGTTGCCCCGGTCGTGCCCCTGCACGTACCCCTCCTCCTTGGCCACCCCCCGCACCAGCACCTCCACGGTCTTCCCCACCCAGTCCAGGTTGCGGCGGTAGCTCCATTCCTTCTGCTTCTCAATGAGGCGCATGAGGCGCTCCACCTTCACCTCCCGGGGCAGGTCCTGGAAGTGCTTGTAGGCGGGGGTGCCGGGGCGGGGGGAGTAGATGAACATGTAGGCCTGGTCGTACCCCACCTCGTCGTAGAGGGAAAGGGTTTCCTGGAAGTCTTCCTCGGTTTCCCCGGGGAAGCCCACGATGATATCGGTGGAAAGCACGGCATCCGGCAGGACCTCGCGGATCTTCCTGATGCGCTCCAGGTACTGCGCCCGGCGGTACTCCCGGGCCATGCGCCTAAGCACCCGGTCCGAGCCCGACTGCACCGGCAGGTGGATGTAGCGGGTGATGGCGGGGGTTTCGGCGATGGCCTCTAGGATGTCGTCGGTGAAGTTCACCGGGTGGCTGGTGAGGAAGCGCACCCGGGGGATGCCCATCTGCCCCACCATCCTTAGGAGCTCGGCAAAGCTGGGAAAGCCCGGCTGGTCCTTGCCGTAGGAGTTCACGTTCTGCCCGAGAAGGGTGACCTCCACCACCCCGGCTGCCTTCAGGGCCTCTATTTCCTTAAGGATCAGGTCGGGGTGGCGGGAGACCTCTGGGCCCCGGGTGGTGGGCACGATGCAGTAGGTGCAGTGGTGGTTGCACCCCCGGATGATGGTCACGTGGGCGGAGAGGGCCCCTTTGGGGGGCGGGGGGATGTAGTCCAGGAGGTCTTCCTTGAAGGTGAGGTCCCAGAAGCGCTGGTTCCCCTTCAAGGCCTCCGCCAAGGAGGTGAGGGCCCCAGGGCCCAGGAGAACATCCACCCCAAACTTCCGGGCCATCTGCTGCCCCTCGTCCAGCTGGGCCAAACAGCCCATGAGCCCGAGGAGAAGGCCCCTCCTCTCCTTTTCCTTGCGGAGCTGGCCGAGAAGGGAACGCACCTTCTCCACGGGCTTGCCGCGCACGGCGCAGGTGTTCACCAGGACAAAGTCCGCCTCCTCCACCGAGTCCACCAGCTCCCACCCCAGGCTCACCAGCTCGCTTTGCACCAGGTGGGAGTCGTACTCGTTCATCTGGCATCCGAAGGTAATGATGTGGGCGCGCATAGGCCTCCTGGGGCGACCGGGGGGATCCCGGGCCCGTCCTTTTAGTGTAGCAAGCTTGAGGCCAAGGGAAACAACCCCCCGGCCACGCTACCGGGGGGTGAAGCTTTGCGTCCTGATGCTGGTGGCGGCGGTGGGACTCGAACCCACGACACCACGATTATGAGTCGTGTGCTCTGACCACCTGAGCTACGCCGCCAGGGGCGCACCAGGCACTCCCCATCTTAGGGGAGGGCCCCCAAGCGGTCAAGGCTCAAAGCCGATGTGGTCCATGAACTCGGGAAGGATCTCCTCGGCGAAAAGGTCCAAGAAGGCCTCCACCGCCCCCAGGCTCACCCCCCCGGTGAGGTCCAGATCCGACTCCACCCACACCGTTCCCTCCTCGTCCAAAAAGGCCCGGCTAAAGCGGCGGTCCCGGTTCCAGGCGTTTAGGACCTCGAGGTCCAAAGCCTCATCCAGGGTAAAGCCGGCGCTTAGGGTCAACACCCCACAGCGCTCCTCCTGGCAGTAGTCCAGGTAAAGCCAGACCTTCTTCAGGCCGGCCATCTCCAAGCGGAACTCCCGGGCGTCCACCCTTTCGTAGGTAAGGCCCGCCTGCCGCAAAACCCCCTCCACCTCCACCGGGCTTAAGCCCTTGACCAGCCCCTGCCCTAAGGCCAATCCCAAAAACATGGATGCCGCCAGCAATCCCCTCATAAAACCCCTTTCCCACCCTAGCCAGCCCAAAGGCCGCCTTGAAGGACCCCCTCAGCTTACACAATCCCCCGCTCCCGCAAAAGGGCTCCCTTCTGGAAGCGCTCCAGGCGAAAAGGGCCTATATCCAGGCTCCGGGCCTCCCCATGGACCACCTCCTCGGCCATGAGCCTCCCCACCATGGCCGCCTGTTGCACCCCATGGCCGGAAAAGCCCGCCGCCACCAACAGCCCCTCCTCCACGAAGCCCAGGATGGGGCCTGCGTCGGGGGTCATCTCGTAGTAGCCCCACCAGCTGGCCTTCCGGTCCAAGGAGAGCCCTTCCAGGAAGGGGAACCGGGCAAGGCCCGCCTCGAGGGTGGGCGCCAGCCATCCCCAGTCCATGCCCTCCTGAAAACCCGGCGGCTCATCCGGGTTAGAACGGCCCAGGAGCACCCTAGGGCCCTCCGAGCGCAGATAGAAGCCCGTGGCCAGGTCTATGGTGAGGGGAAAGGCGTGGGAAAAGGGCGCGGGGCCCGTGGCGAAGACCATGCGGCGCACGGGCTGGATGGGGATTTCCAGGCCAAGCCTCTTCCCCACCTCCCCCGTCCAGGCCCCGGTGCAAAGGAGGAGAAAGGGGGCCTCCAGCCCCCCTTCGGGCGTTTCCACCCGCCACACGCCCTTTACCCTGCGGGCCGAGAGCAAGGGCTCGGAAAACCGCACCTCAGCCCCAAGCCGCCTGGCCTCCCTAAGGTAATGGGCGGTCACCCCATGGGGGTCTATGGTCCCATCCATGGGGCCAAAGGTGGCGTAGGCCAAGCCCTCTTCCCGAAAGGGCACGTGGGATTGGGCCTCCTCTAGGGAAAGCTTTTCCACGGGCACCCCCAGGGCCCGCTGGGTGACCAAGGCCTCCTCCTGGGCTTCCTTAAGGGCCTCCGGCACCAGAAAGAGGTAGCCGATGGGCCGGTAGCCGGCCTCCGGTATGGCCTGGTACTCCAAAATGGAGTAGTAGGAAAGGAGCACGTTCAGGGGCTCGGAGAACTGCACCCGCACCCCGGCGGCGCTTCTCCCGGTGGAGCCCTGGGCAAAGGTGGCTTCCTTTTCCAGGACCCCCACCTTAAACCCCGCCTGGGCCAGACGGTAGGCACAGGCTGCCCCCACGATCCCCGCCCCCACCACAAGGGCATCCGGCATGTCCCCAGTCTAGGACACCTTTCCCTCCCAAAGGGGGTATGCTATGCCCCGGAGGTTAGCCATGGCGTACAAGCACATCCGCATCCCCGAAGAAGGCGAAAGGATTGCCATCCAGGACGGGGTTCTCCAGGTTCCCGACCGGCCCATCATCGGCTTCATTGAGGGGGATGGGACCGGCCCCGACATCTGGAGAGCCGCCAAGCCCGTATTGGACGCTGCGGTAGAAAAGGCCTACGGGGGGAAGCGCAGAATCGCCTGGGCGGAGATCTACGCCGGGGAAAAGGCCAATGCCGTCTACGGGGAGCCCGTCTGGCTCCCGCAGGAAACCTTGGACTTCATCCGGGAATACCTGGTGGCCATTAAGGGCCCCCTGACCACCCCGGTGGGCGGGGGCATCCGCTCCATCAACGTGGCCCTCAGGCAGGAGCTGGACCTTTACGCCTGCGTGCGCCCGGTGCGCTGGTTCAAGGGGGTACCTAGCCCGGTGAAGCATCCCGAGCTGGTCAACATGGTCATTTTCCGGGAAAATACCGAGGACATCTATGCGGGGATTGAGTGGCCTGCGGGCAGCAAGGAGGTAAAAAAGGTTCTGGACTTCCTTAAGCGGGAGTTCCCCAAGGCCTACGCCAAGATCCGCTTCCCCGAGACCTCGGGCATCGGCATCAAGCCGGTTTCCAAAGAGGGCACGGAGCGCCTGGTGGCCGCCGCCATTGAGTACGCCATTAAGGAGGACCTACCCAGCGTCACCCTGGTGCACAAGGGCAATATCATGAAGTTCACGGAAGGGGCCTTCCGGGAATGGGGCTACGCCCTGGCCCGGGAGAGGTATGGGGCCACGCCCCTGGATGGGGGCCCCTGGCACGTGTTGAAAAACCCCCGCACGGGCCGGGAGATGGTCATCAAGGACATGATCGCCGACAACTTCCTGCAGCAAATCCTCCTCCGCCCCGACGAGTACTCGGTGATCGCCACCTTAAACCTGAACGGGGACTACATCTCCGACGCCCTGGCCGCCCAGGTGGGCGGGATCGGCATCGCCCCCGGGGCCAACATCAACTACCTCACGGGGCATGCGGTCTTTGAGGCCACCCACGGCACCGCCCCCAAGTATGCGGGCCAGGACAAGGTGAACCCCAGTAGCGTCATCCTCTCCGGGGAGATGATGCTCCGCTACCTAGGCTGGAACGAGGCGGCGGACCTCATCCTCCAGGCCATGGAGCGCACCATCGCCAAGGGGCTGGTCACCTACGACTTCCACCGCCTCCTTCAGGCGGAGGGAAAGCCCGCCACCCTCCTCAAGACCAGCGAGTTTGGCCGGGCCTTGATCGAGCACATGTAATACCACCCCACCCTGGCTTGCGCCAGGGTGGGGGCCCCGGAAAGGGCCTTCGGTAGGCGTCAT
>NZ_KZ851834.1:24181-65748 GCF_003336745.1 Thermus caldifontis
GGGGCTTAGAGAACGAAATATAAGCCCGCCCCCGTGGGCCACCCGGTTGCCTCCTCCCCCGGCTAGAGAAGGGCAAAGCGGGCCTCGAGGCGAGGAAGATCCGCCTCCAGGAAACGGAGGGTGGCCTCGGTATCCAGGGCTAAGGGCCTAGGAAGGGCCACCTGGGCGCTAAGGCCTAGCTCCGGCAGGAGGAAGACCCCCTGCCCTCCCCTCTTCTCCACCAAGACCCCCCTCCCCTCGTACCCCTTTTCCATCAGGTACACCAGGGTCCAGTGGAGCTTGCTCCTCCTTTCCCCCTCCCGCACCAGATCGGCCATGGCCTCCGCCGCCCCCACCCGTTGCAGGACCTCCTCCTGGGAAAGGGGCTTATCCCCCTTGAGCCAGGCCCTAAGCTGCTGGTGGGCCACCAGGTCCAAATAGCGCCTCAGAGGGCTCGTCACCTGGGCGTAGAGGGGAAGGCCAAGGCCCTTATGGGGGGCGGGCACCGCCTTAAGCTGGGCCCGTTTCAGGGCCTTTCGCTGCTCCCACATGGCGCTTAGGCCCTCCCCTTCCACCCGCTTAGAGGGAGCCTCCTGGGTGGCGAAGGGAAAGGGAAGGCCTTCCCTATAGGCCAGGTGGGCAGCGGCGTAGCCCGCCAGGTGCATGGCCTCCTGCACCCAGATACGGCTTTCGTAGACCTCCAGGGGGCGGATGCGGATCTCGTCTCCTTCCAGGCGCACCTTGGCCTCGGGAAGGCGGAGCTCGAGGCCCCCCTGGGCCAGGCGCTTTCGCCGGAAGGCGAGGGCCAGTTCCCGCAAGGCCCCAAGCTCCGCCACCTCCATGGCCTCCCGGTAGCTGAGCCTCTTCACCCGCACCCAGCTCAACAGGACTTCCTCGGCAAGGATCTCCCCCTCGGGGGAAACCGTGAGGGCGAAGGTGAGGGCTGGGGAAACCTCCCTTAGCCCTAGGCCCAAGGCCTCGGTGACCCCAAGGGGAAGCATGGGCACCGTGCCCTCGGGCAGGTACAGGTTAGCCCCCCGGCGCAAAGCCTCCTGGTCCAAGGGGCTAAAGGGCGCCACCAAAGCCGCCACATCCGCCACGTGCACCCAAAGGCGAAACCCCTCCTCTACCCTTTCGGCAAAGACGGCGTCATCCGGGTCCTGGCTTTCCTCGTCGTCAATGGCGTAGGCAGGGAGGTGGGTGAGGTCCACCCGCTTTTCCTCGGGCAAAGGGGGCACGGGAAGGTTTGGGGGAGAAAGGTCCAGGCCAAGCCGCTTGGGGTGCGGGTTCTCCCGCCACCACACCCCCAGGCTAAGGAGAAGGGCATGGGCCGCCTCGGGGGTTTCGGGGAGGCCCAAGGCCCTAAGCACCCGGCTTTCCCTTCTTTCCCCCAAGGCCATGGCCTCCGCCTCCTGCACCAGGGGGCGGTCCTCCGGGGCGAGCGTCCCTTCCCTTAGCCGTTCCACCCCCTCCCGGAAACGCCGCTCCCTTTCCTCCCGCTCCCGTTTAGCCTGGAGAAGGGCCCTAAGCTCCCCCTGGGTTCGGGCCCGGACCCTCTCCCCTTCCAGGTAAAACCGCTCCCCCCTCTGGGCCAAGAGATAGGCGCCGTAGACGGCTTCCGGGGTATAGGCCCCAAAGACCAGCTCGGCCAACTCCCGGAGGCTTATCACCTGGCCCTGTAAGAGTTCCCAAGCGGTTTCCTCCTCCCCTTCGGGCACCCTTAAGTCCAGGGAAGCCGGCCCCGGATGGAGCCAAAGGACATCCTTGGAACGCACCCGGGCCCGCTCTCCCCCGGGCAGGGTGAGTTCCAGCTTGTCCCCCTTTGCCTCCGCCAGGGCGGGCTTGCCCTTGTAGATCACCAGCGCCGCCACGCCCTCAAGGATACCCTAGGGCCTAGATGCAATATGCTCCATGAAAAGGGGCAACACCGCCTCGAGAAACAGGCGGAGAAACCGCTTGACGGCATCCCGGGTTACGCCCTCCGTGAGGTCCAGCTCCCACTCCACCCAAGGATTTCCATCCCTGTCCAAATAGGCCCGGCTTTGGCGGTAGTCCCGGTTCCACTGGTTGATGCGCTCCAGGGTCACCTTGCGGCTGAACCCGGCGGAAAGGATGAGCAGGTTACACCGCCCCCCCTCACATACATCCAGTTCCAGCCAAACGGGTCCCATGCTGTTCAGCTCGAGGCGGAAAAGATCCTTTCCCGCAGGTCTATATTCCACCCCCATTTCCTTGAGCAACCCCTTTACCTCGCCCGGCGTCAGCCCCTTGATCACTCCCTGCCCCCACGCCAGACCCCAGCCCAGCACTGCCAAAGCCCAAAGAAACCCCATGACCACCCCCTGTTACCTCACGGGCGCCTCGAGGGGATAGAAAGGACTGTAGGCCACCGCCCACCCGGGTGAAGGCGGTGGGAAACACGTAGGCCAGAAGGGCCAGGACCCCGGGGACCAAAACCATAGGCAAAAGTCGGGAGGCTAAGACCCACACCTCCTGCCCCCACCCACACCCAGGCGGATACCCAGCGATAGCGTTTCTAGCCTGCTCCCACGCCTTCTTAAGGAGATGTAGGAGGCCGTTCCGCAAGGCCCAACGGCCCAAAGCCCCCCATCCTCATACCCTCGGGCTCCAGGGCCACCTGCAAGGAGGCCCGCAAAAGGGGACCCACGGCGGCGTAAAGGTAAAAGGCCGCCAACGCAACCAGGGGAAGGGAAAGGAAAACCACCCCCTGGAGAAAGAAGGCGGAACCTCCCACCAGAAAAACCCCTCCCCATGCCGCCTTAACCTGCCAAGGCCCATAGTTCAGGATTTCCATGGCCTCCCCAGATTGGCGAACCTCACTCCCCGCCGTAATCCCCCCACTCGTGGAGGAGGCCCGAGGGACCTTCCCAGTAAAGGTTCCCCGCCTCGTCCTGGTAGGTGGGCTCGGGGGTTTCCCCGGAAAGCATCTGGCTCCACTCCTCCGCCATCCAGGTGTTGAAGTCCCGATGCTCCTGGAGACTCTCCTCCAGGCCTGAGCCTCCGGTAAAGTCCCAGGGGCCACCGGGAAGGTCTGGGGAATACCCTTCCGGCATCTCGCCAAACCCATACCCATGGGGCCCAGAAATGCCTCCGTCGCCTGGCGCCGGAAAGGTAGGGACCTCTCCGCTTTGAGGGGCGCCAGGCATCAGAGGGGACCCAGGAGCCGGCGCCCCGTACCCCTGGCCAGCCCCTGGGCCCGGCCAGGCCGGCGAGCTACCTACCCCCTGCACCTCCAAGGAGGCCAAGACCGTTTCCACCTGGGGCCGAATCTGGGCCAGCTTGCCCGGCTCCCCGGTGAGGGTAAGCTGGTACCCCTCCTGCCCCACCACAAAGGCCCAGATCCAAAACTCCAAGGCCCTTCCCCCATGCCGTCCACGCCCGGCAAAGGCCATCGCTTGCACCCCACCCAAGGAGGCCATCTGGACCGGCCCCGGGGTAAACCCCTCCACCCCTTGGGCGTTACGCCAGGCCACCACCTGGGCGTACTGGAAGGCGTTCATGGGCTGCGGGAGAGGCTCCACCAGAAGGGTCAGGTTTTCCCGGAAGGTGTCCTTAGGGCCCTCAAGGGGGCTAAGGAGGGCCCAGCCCCCCTGCACCTCCTTGGCCTCCCACCCCTCGGGCACTTTAAGGCGCACCTGGCCCACCTTAACCTCCTTAGGCCCATCCGGAAGCAGGTTCCCCACGATCCCCAAAAGCAAAATGGCTGCCAACAAAAGGAGGAACCAGTCCCGCCTGGTCCGGGGCCAAAGGAGCTTCACCTTAGGCCTTTCCTCCATGACGTGTCCCTCGGTCTCCATACCTACCTCCTCACTCCTTCCCCCTTTACCTCGCGAAAAGGGGTGTAGGTTTCCGCCCAGCCGTCCCATGGGGACTTGCCCCCAAAAAGGGCAAAGAAGGCGTAGGCGGTGAAGGCCAAGCCCACCAAGAAGGGGACGAGACTCACGCCCTCGGCCCCATCGCCGAGCACGTAGCCCGCCAGCATCAGGCCCGCTCCCAACCAGAGCCAGACAAAAAGCCGCCGGTAACGTTCCCTAGCCCTCCGCCAATCCTCCAGAGCCTCCGAGGGGGGATAGAGAAGCCCGTTGAGCCAGCCTATCCCCCGCACCGAGAGCAGGTAGCGCCTTAGGTCAGGCACCTCCTTCCAATCAATTCCCAGGTGGGCCAGCATGCGGTCCCAGCCGGGCAGGTCCAGCCAAAGGGGCACCCTTTCTTCCCCAAAGGCCAGATGGAAAAGGGGTCCTGGGGACAGGCGACCCGCTTCCATCAACCTCAGCCACTGGGCCTCGGTGCCCTCCCCACAAAAGGGCCCCTCCAACCCCGAAAAGCGGTCCCTCGGGTAAAGCCTTCCGCCCACCCGAATCCCCTCAGGCTCCAAAACCACCTGGAACCCCCGGCGCAGAAGGGGCCCCACGGCGGAAGGGTAAAGGAAAAGCCCTAGCAAGAGGGCGACCAACCCCAGGCCCAAGCCCCAGACCCACTCCCCCTCCGCCGCCAAGACCACGCCCAGCCAAAGGAGGAACCCCAGGATCAGAAGCCCTAGGGCAAGGCGGCCCAAAGCGGCCTGCATCTGCCAAGGTGCGTAGGCTAAAACCTCCATGCCTCACCTAACCCGATAAAGGATCAAGGCCTCGAGGGCGTAGCTGGTGTGGGCGCTTTCCGACTCCCGTGCCCCCATTCGGTACTCGTATTTCAACACCCGGGTACGGGGATCGTACCCAAGGGCAAAGGCCCAACCTGAGGCGAAGGTGCGCCCAGCCGAGCCCCCCGTGGCCATGTACCCGATCTCTACAACCCCATCCCCATCAAAGTCGTCAGCAAGGCGACCCGAGGCGTAAAACTGGGCGTTAGGGGGCATGCCGGCTATGGGGGAGGGGACGAGGCGGTGCAAAAAGGGCTTATCCGGGTACACGGGGCAGGCCCAGCCGTCCGTGACAGGTTGCCCACCTTGGTCCAAAAGCTCGCAAGCGGGGCTCACCAGGTAGACCACCTGGGGCTGGCCTTGGGGGCCAAATTCCGTCCCCCGGTAGATCCCTTGCGGCGTCCGTTCCAGGGTGAAAAGAAGGCGAGCTGGGAGGGACCTCTGCCGGATTACCTGCCCCGTGCGCACATCCCGCTCCCGCTCCACTCCCCCGGCTATCTCCACCCGGTAGGAGGGCCGGGTGAGAACGGGTTTCCCGGGGGCGGGGTAACCGGCGGACCCCGCAGCGGTGCACGCCATGCCGGTCATGGGGTCCATCCGCGGGGCGTAGGGCCCCATGCACATGGCGACGGCCATCTGCTGCAAGCAGGCCACGTAGGCCTTACCCCCTTGGGCCAGATAGCCCTGGCACTGGGCATGGGCCTGGCGGCGGAGCTCCTCGTAAGGCCCAAAGCTCGGCGGATAGACCACCTGCTGGGCCAGGGCCCAGACCAAAAGAAGGCCCAGCCCCCACCCAAAACCCCTCCATGGAAAGCGCTTCATGGTCTCAACACCCCTTTTCCTTTCAGCGGACCTCCTTTAGGGTGTAGCGGGTGCAGGGATTACGGGCCTTTTTCAGATCGCAGTACACAAAATAGGCCAGCCAGCCATCCTGGCGGTACGCGATTTCCAGACGGATCTGATCATCCTGAAAACGGTAGAGAACCAGGTTGCCTTGAAGGGTACGGCTAAGCCGGTCGCCGCCAATCTCCGTCCTACCCGTATGCCACACGGGTGGCAATAACACCTCCTTGCCCTCCTGTAGGCCAAAACCGTCCAGGAGGTAGGTTTCCTCGCTACGACCTTCGGCGTCCTCCACCACTTCCGTAACCCGCCAGCGGCCGCCGCCCACAGGCTCTATGCGGTAGTAGAGCCCTCCCAGCACCACAGCGAACTGTTTGCCATCCCCCACCTCCTTGCCGTAGCTAAGCTGGACAGTCCGGTTAGCGGGCGGAGTAAAAGCCGGCTTGGCCGAGCTCGGGCTTGGCGAGGGAAGCTGGGATGCCCCTGGGGAGGTAGGGGGCTGAGAGGGCAGACCAGGGCCAGGAGGCACCGGCCCCGGCATCCCCGGAGACGGGTACCCAGGCACCTCAGGTAGACCAGGAGGGGCTACCCCGGGCATCCCCCCTCCCCCCAAAAACTGCACCTGGGCCAGAAGTTGCTGGAATAGGGGTTGTACCTGGGGGAACACCTGTGCGGGCGCAGTGAGCTGCAGGCCGTAAGCCCGGCTACCCTCCACCGTGTAAACGGATAGGTCCACGTAGTTTTGCCCCTGAAAGACCACCTGGCTCACCACACCCAACGCAGGCCTGCCCCCCAAGGTCAGGCCTGAAAGGGGCTGCCGCTGCACCTGGATGCCCTGCTGGCGCAAGGCCTGGTCCTGCTGAGCCAAACGTTGGAGGTTGAGCTGGTGAAAGCTTTGGGGGTCCATGGGCTGGCCCAAGTCCATGGAAGTGGCGTAAAGCTCCGCACCAACTGGGTTGAAGAACATCACGGTCAGGCCCTCCCCAAAAGGCACCTCCTGTACCAACTGGAAACCCTGTGGGATGGGAAACGCCATCCCCAAAGCCGGGTTCTGGTACACCTGTGCGCCTGCCCGGGGCACCCCCGGACCCCCGCCAGGCGCCTGGGGGAACCCTGGTAAACCCATCTGGGCCCAAGCCCATCCTAGGGCCAGCAAAAACCCTACCGCCTTCCACATGACCCTTTTCATGTCTTCCCCCTCCCTGCACTCCCCTTTGCCTCATCCAAAAGCCCTATAACCTCTCCTCCGGCCACGCCTTCCTCGTGCCTAGCCTCCGCAAGGGGCAAATCCAGCAAGGCCCTTTGCCATCCTCCCCTCCAAGGCGCGGTCCTAGGCCCTCTGCCCTTGGCAGACCCCCTGTCTCTTTTCCGCAACCTCTCACCCCCATTCCCACCCTAGCCAGCCGACCTTACATATCCCTTAAACGGGAGGACGGTATAGTGGGCGGGATGGAGTGGGACCTCTCCGACCTCTATGCGGGCCCTGAGGACCCGGCCCTCGAGGCCGACCTCGCCGAAGCCTTTCGCCTCGCTTCGGACCTCAACCCGGAAGGCCTCCTGGACTCACAAGGGGCGGAAAGCCTCTTCCGCCGCTACGAAATGGCCCTGGAAAAGGCCTACAAGCCCTTGAACTACGCCTCCCTCTACTTCGCCACCCGCACCCAGGACCCTTCCGCCAAGGCCCTTTTGGACCGGGTCAGGAACCGCTACACCGAGGTGCGAAACCGCCTTCTGCCCCTGGAGGTGGCCCTGCGCCGGCTTTCCGAGGAGGCCTTCCAGGCCCTCCTGAACCACCCTGGCCTTGCCGACCTTCGCCACTTCCTGCAAAGGCAACGGGCCTACGCCCCCCATACCCTCTCCGAGCGGGAGGAGGAGCTTTTGAACCTTAAGGGCCTGGTGGGTAGGAGCGCCTGGAGCCAGTTCTACACGGAGTACACGGGCCGCTTCCGCTTCCGGGTGGGGGAAAGGGAGCTTACCGAGATGGAGGTACGGGCCCTCAGGCGGGACCCCGACCCCGGGGTACGGCGGGAGGCCCACCGGGAACTTTACGGGAAACTCCTGGCCGAGGCCCCCACCCTAAGCGCCGTCTTCAATGCGGTCTACCTGGACTATATCCAGGACCTTCGCCTCAGGAACTTTGCCCATCCCCTCGAGCCCGTGGCCCTCCGGGACGAGGTGGGGGTGAAGGATATAGAGGCCCTCCTCGAGGCCACCCAGGCCCACTACCCCCTGGTGGAGGCCTACTACCGCTGGAAGGCTCGGCGTCTGGGGCAGGAGAAGGTGCCAAGCCCTGACCTCCTGGCCCCCTTGGGCGAAAAGCCCAAGATCCCCTTTGCGGAGGCCAAGGACCTGGTCCTCACCGCCTTCCGCCGCTTCTCCCCCGAGGTGGCCGGCATTGCCCAGGAGTTTTTTGCCAAGCGCTGGATTGACGTCTACCCTAGGCCCGGAAAGCGGGGTGGGGCCTTCTGCTCCGGGGGGCTTCCCTCCACCCACCCCTATGTCCTCCTCAACCACACCGACGACCTGGACGCCGCCCACACCCTGGCCCATGAGCTGGGGCATGGAGTCCACTTCTACCTGGCGAGGAAGCAGCGCCTTCTCAACTTCGGGGCCTCCACCCCCTTGGCGGAAACCGCCAGCGTCTTTGCGGAAATCCTCCTGGACGACCTCCTGTTGGAGAGGCTTTCCGGGGAGGAGCGCACCTTGCTCCTGGCGGAAAGGGTGGAAGATGCCATCAACACCCTCTTCCGTCAGGTGATGTACACCCTCTTTGAGCGGCGGAGCCTCGAGGCCCGCCAGGAAGCGGCCCTTTCCCCTGAGGCCTTCCACGGGATCTGGCAGGAGGAGCAGGCAAGGCTCTACGGGGATGCCGTGGCCTGGACAGAGCTGGACCAAGCCGCCTGGGCGGGTATCCCCCACTTCGTCCACTACCGCTTCTACACCTACAGCTACGCCCTGGGGTACCTGGTGGTGCTGGCCCTCTACGGCAAATATCAGGAGGAGGGAAGGGCCTTCGTGCCCAAGTACCTGGGGATCCTCGAGGCGGGGGAAGGCCAAAGCCCCCAGGAAATCCTGGCCAAAGCCGGCGTGGACCTGGCCTCCGAGGCCTTCTTCCGCTATGGCTTCGGGGTGTTGGAGTCTTGGCTCAAGGCCCTTCCCTAAGGCAGAATAGGGGGATGGACCTGGTCTTTCGCCCCGGGCGCTACCCCTACCTCACCCAGGACCTTCCCGGTGTGGGAGGGAGCATCCGCCTTCTTCCCCAGGACTTCCAGGTGGAGGAGGTGCCCGCCTACCTGCCCAGCGGGGAAGGGGAACACCTCTACTTCCTCCTGGAGAAGGAAGGCCTCACCACCCGCCAGGTGGTGGAGTTTTTGCGGGACGAGGTGGGGGTTCCGGAAAAGGAGATCGGGGTGGCGGGGCTCAAGGACAAGCACGCCAGGACCCGGCAGTGGTTCTCCATCCCCCGCAAGTACGAAGACGTCCTCTGTCTGCTGGAAAACCTTAGGGGTACCCGGCTTTTGCAAGCCAGCCTGCACACCAACAAGCTCCGCACGGGCCACCTTAAGGGAAACCGCTTCCGCATCCTCATTCGCAAAGCCCAGGATGGGGAGAAGGCCCGGGCCATCCTGGAGGTCCTAAAGGCCAAGGGCATCCCCAACTACTACGGCCCCCAGCGCTTTGGCCTTGGGGGGCAGAATCCCGTCAAGGGTTATGCCCTGGTGAAAGGGGGCAAGGGGAGGGGGAATCCCTGGCTTAAGCGCTTCCTGGTTGGAAGCCTCCAGAGCCTCCTCTTCAACGACTGGGTGGCCCTAAGGATGGAAAGGGGGCTCTACGACCGGGTGATCCCCGGGGACTGGGCCAAAAAGCACGCCACGGGAGGGGAGTTTCTGGTGGAGCGGGAAGAGGAGGCGGAACGGGCCTTGAGGCTGGAGATCAGCGCCACCGGGCCCCTCTTTGGCAAGAAGTACCCGGAGGCCCAGGGCGCGGCCAGGGCCCTGGAGGACGAAATCCTGGCCCGCTATGGGCTTATGCGGGAGGAGTTTCGCGCCCGCCGGGGGGCAAGGAGGCCCATCCGTATCCCCCTCATGGAGTGGACCCTGGAGGAAACCCCAGAAGGCCTATGGCTCAGCTTCTTTCTGCCCAAGGGGAGCTACGCCACCAGCCTCCTCAGGGAGGTGATGAAGGCGGAGGTGGACGCCCCGGAGGAGGAAGAAACCCTGGGGGAGGGCTAAACCCTCCCCCAGTCTCGGATAGCCTTAGAAGCGGTAGCCCACCTTCAGCTGGCCTGCCAGCTTACCGGCCGCCACCCCCAGGTCCCCACCCAGGAAAAGGGGCGCCCCCAAGGTAGCCTTAAGGTCATACTCGGCATCGGCCCGGAAGTAGAGGCTGGTGCTGGCAAACTGGAAGCCAGGGACCACCACCCCAAGTCCCACCCCCGCCCTCAGGCCCTCGGCAAAGGGGTAGAGGTAGCGGAAGAGGAAGGCCCCGTTCCAGTTGCCGTTCACGTCATAGGCCAGGTCCAAGGCCGGCCGTACCTCTCCCACCGGGGGTTGGAAGAGCTGGCAGTGCCAGGAGGCCTCGAGGCCAAAGCCCTGGGTACCCCCTATTACCGCCAAGGAGGGCTTCAGGTTCTCCACGGAAAACTGCGCCAGGCTTAAGCCCAAAACCACCGCCAAAACACCGAGAATCCTTCGCATACCTACCTCCTGTAAGCATGTTACCCCATATTCAAGGCTTGGTGCAAGGTCTCCCCTAGGAAATCTCCAGGGAACACCCGATACCCCCTCTCCCTAAGCACAGCCCCCACCGCCTCCCCCACCCCCCGGACCAGGATGGGGGGTGAGCCCAGGTTCAGCATGACCAAAAAGCCCGCCACGTACTCGGCCAGCTCCTCCGGGGCCATCCTGGGCCCTCCCGTGCGGCCGTGGCCGGGAAGGTCCAGGAGGTAAAAGGTGAAGCCTTCGGGAAGAGGCTCGGGCCAAGCGCCCGCCTCCTCCGCCAGAAGGACCACCGCCGGTCCCCTCCCCACCCGGTCAAAGACCAGGTTTAGGCCGTAGAGGTGAAGGTACCCACTCCGCCTCATAGGGCAAGGCCTCCGGGCAAGGGGCGGAAGGCCTCCCCCAGGAGGAAATCCCCCACCAGGTCCAAAACCTCTTCCCAGGCCTCCCAAGGCACCAGGTGGCCGGCCTCCTCCAGGGTGAAGCGCAAGGCCTCCCCCCTGGCGAAATCCGCCACCTCCTTGCCGTAGAAAGGAGGGGTAAAGGCATCCCAGGCTCCCTGGACCACCAGGACCCGGGCCTCCGTGCCCCTAAGCCAACGGCGCTCGTCGGAAAGCCCCTCCAGCAAGGCCAGCCAAGCCCTCACCCCCTCCTCGGACAACCCCTCCTTCCAGAGGCGCACGATCTCCTCGCTACCCACGCTCCGGGGGCCGAAGAAAAGGGCCCGGCCCACCCGGGCGAATCCCTCCAGCCCTAACGCCTCTAGGCCCAGCCTTAAGGCCGCCAACTTGGCGGAGAGCAGGGCATCCCGCCTCAGGATGGGGGAAAGGAGCACCAGGCTTTTCGCCCCCTCCTGAAAGGCCACCTTCAAGGCGGCAAGGGCCCCTTCCCCAAAGGCGATGAGGTGAAGCCCCTCCTCGGAAGGGAGGTCCAGGAAGAAGTCCAGGCCTGCAGGGGGTGCCAGGAGGCCGGGGAAAAGGCGGATCTCACCCACGCCCCCTTTATACTCCAGGGCATGGAGGGAAAAACCATTCCCCAGCGGGAGACCCTGGATACCACCCTGGGCGTGCGTTACCTGAAGCTGGAAAAGGACGAGGTGGTGGCCGAGCTGGCGGTAACCCCCAAGGTGCACCAGCCCTTTGGCTTCCTCCACGGGGGAGCCACGGTGGCCCTGGCGGAAAGCGTGGCCAGCGTGGGGGGGTTCCTCAACTGCCCACCGGGGCATGCCGCCTTCGGCCTGGAGATCAACTGCAACCACATCCGCAGGAAAAGCCAGGGCACCATCCGGGCCGTGGGTAGACCCCTCCACCTGGGCCGCACCACCCAGGTGTGGGAGGTGAAGGTTTACGACGAGGAGGACAAGCTGGTGGCGGCAAGCCGGTGCACCCTGGCGGTGGTGCCCCTAGAACCAGGTGCGTAGCCAGCGAAGCCAGTTTTCCCCCAGGAAGGCCTCGTCCCCCAAGGCCCAGAGGTCCCGGTGCCGGTCCAGGCCCGAGGGAACCGCCTCGAGGCCAAACCCCCCATCCCAGTCCGTGCCCAGGCCTACCCCCTGGGGGCCCAGGATGGCTTCGGCATGGGCCTTGTGGCGGGAAAAGGCCTCGAGGGGAAGCCGGGGATCCCCCCGCCTCCAGTTGAGATCCAAGAAGGCGTTGAAGGGCACCAGGCCCAACACCCCATCCCGCTCCCTCAGGGCCTCCATAAGCCGGTCGGAGAGATGGCGGGGGGAGGGCACCAGGGCCCGGGCGTTGGCATGGGTGGCGCAGACCGGGCCGGAAAAGGCCTCCAGGGCCTGAAAGGCGGCCTCCTCCGCCAGGTGGGAGAGGTCCAGGGCCATCCCCAAGGCCTCCATCTCCCGTAACAGGGTCTTTCCCGCCTCGGTAAGGGGGGCTTCCTCGGCGTTGCCCCCGGCGTAGGCGTTCCGGGTGGTCCAGGTGAGGGAAAGGAGCCTAAGGCCCTTTTGGCGCAACGGGGCCAGCTCCTTGGGGGAGGCGAGGGCGTGGGCCCCCTCCAGGAGGAGCACCAGCCCTGGGACAAGGTCCTGGGGATAGCGGGCCAGGTGCGCCTCGAGGTCCTTACCCTCCCGCAGTATCCGCACCCAGCCCTGGGCCTCCCAGGTTTCGTACAGGGCCAGCTGGGCGTACACCTCGTCCTGCCAGTCGGCCTGCCCCCCCTCCCGGGGGTCCACGAACAAGGTGGCGAAGGCCACGGCCACCCTGGCCTCCCGAAGGCTGGGGAGGCTAACCAGGGGGGTATCGGGATGGGGGTCCCCTTCCCGCAGACGGTCCAAGGGAAGGGAAAGGTCCCGGCCCAGGGCCCGGGCGTTATAGGCCAGGTCCAGGTGGGCGTCCACCATGACGGGCTCCATAGGGGCACTCTACAATGGGAAACGTGCGGCTTTCCCAGCTTCCTCCCCTGCCCGAGGCCCCCGGGGTCTACTTGTGGAAGCAAGGGGAAGAGGTCCTCTACGTGGGCAAGGCCAAGAACCTGAGGGCCCGGGTGCGGAGCTACTTCCACGCGGTAGGCAAGGCGGCCCGCATCGCCCAGGAGGCCACCGCCTTGGACTTCATCGCCACCCGGGACGAGGTGGAAGCCCTCCTCCTCGAGGCCAACCTCATCAAGGCCCACCGCCCGCCCTACAACGTCCTCCTCAAGGACGACAAGCACTACCCCTTCCTAAAGCTCACCCAAGAACCCTTTCCCACCCTTTTGGTGGTGCGGCGGGTGGAGGAGGACGGGGCCAAGTACTACGGCCCCTTTCCCGAGGCGGGCGCCTTAAGGCGCATCAAGACCCTCATCGACCGCATTTTCCCTTTGCGCAAAAACTCCGGCTACCCCATGAAAAGGCGGCGCTACCCCTGCCTGAACTACAGCATGGGCCGTTGCCTGGCCCCTTGCGTGGGCCTGGCCGACCCCAAGGCCTACCAGGAGGCGGTTCGCCAGGTGGAGGCGGTGCTGGAGGGGAAGGTGGACCACCTCCTGAAGGAGCTGGAAGCCAAGATGCGGGAGGCCGCCCAAAGGCTGGAGTTTGAGCGGGCGGCGGAGATCCGGGATCAAAGGGAGGCCCTAAAGGCCTTCTTCTCCACCGCTCAGCAGGCCGTTGACCCAAGGATGGGGGACCTGGACTTCCTGGGCCTGGCCCAGGCGGGGCCCTTGGCGGTGGTGCAGCTTTACCAGGTGCGCTCGGGGCGCATCCTGGGAAGGATCAGCCGGGTGGTGGAGAAGGAGGAGACGAGCCTCGAGGAAATCCTTTGGGCCTTCCTCAGGGACTACTACCTGCAGGCCTCGCCCCTGCCGCCCTTGGTCTTGCTTCCTTTCCCCCTGGAGGACCTGGAGAGCCTGGAAACCCTCCTCCGCCGCCGGGCCGGGCGGAAGGTGGAGCTGAGGGTGCCCAAGAAGGGGGAAAAGCTAAGGCTTCTGGAGCTGGCGGAAAGGAACGCCCGCCTGGCCCTGGAAACCGAGCTCAAGCACCGGGAGAAGCGGGGGGACCACCCGGCCCTAAAGGCCCTCCAGGAGATCCTGGGGCTTGCCCAAAGGCCTTTCCGCCTCGAGGGCTACGACATAAGCCACCTCCAGGGCCAGGCCCGGGTCTTCTCCCTGGCGGTCTTTGAGGGGGGAAGGCCCAAGCGGGCGGAGTACCGCAGGATGCGGCTAAGGGCGGGAAACGACGACTATGCCGCCATGGAGGAGGGGGTTTACCGGCGTTTCACGGGAAGCCTTAAAGACCTGCCCCTCCCTGACCTCCTCCTCATTGACGGCGGCCTGGGCCAGGTGCGGGCTGCGGCCAGGGCCTTGGAAAGGGCAGGGCTGAACCTTCCCCTGGTGGGCCTGGCCAAGCGGGAGGAGGTCCTCCTCACCCCCGAGGGCCGGGAGATCCGCCTGCCCCTGACCCATCCGGCCCTGCAGCTCCTCATCCACCTGCGGGACGAAACCCACCAAAACGGGCTTCGCTACCACCAGAAGCGGAGAAGCCAGGAGCTATTCCAGGTGCTAAAGGGCATCCCGGGAATCGGCGAGGCGAGAAGGCGCCTGCTCCTTGAGCGCTATGGGGGGCTTAAGGCCTTGAGGGAAGCCCCTTTGGAGGAGCTCGCCCGCCTGCCCGGCATGAACCGCAAGGCCGCCGAAGCCCTCAAGGCAGCCTTGGAGGCTCCCCTTAAGGAAGCTTAACCACCACCGGCCTGAGGCGGTTTTCCCGGGTCCCGTCCCCCAGTTGCCCGTACTCGTTTCTGCCCCAGGCGTAAAGGACACCTTCCCGGGTTAGGGCCAGGCTATGGGCATCCCCGGCGGCGAGGGCCACAACCCCCCTTAGGCCTTCCACCGGGCGGGCCTCGAGGCGCCCTTCCTGGCTTCCATCCCCCAACTGGCCGGCCTCGTTGGCCCCCAAGGCCCACACCTCCCCCTCCTTGGTCAGGCAAAGGAGATGCTCCCGGCCCGCCGCCAAGGCCACCACTGGCGGCAGGCCTTCAAGCCGCCTCGGCGTGGCGGAATCCAAGCCGAAAAGGTACACGGAGCCATCCGCCAAAAGGGCCGCGCTGAAGTTACCCCCGCCCACGGCCTGGACCACCCGGAACAGACCCTCCACCGGCAAGGGCTTGGAACGAGACTCCACCGTACCGTCCCCCAGCTGGCCCGAAAGGTTGGCCCCCCAGGTGTAAAGCCGCCCCTCACGGGTGATGGCCAGGGAGTGGAAGTACCCCGCCGCCACCGCCATCACCGGCGGAAGCCCTAGAACCCGTACGGGCGACCTCCGTCCCTCAAAGGTGCCATCCCCCAGCTGGCCCTCGGTGTTAGCCCCCGAGGCGTACACCGCCCCACCCTCCGCCAGGAAAAGGCTGTGCTGGTGCCCTCCCGCCACGCCCAGGATCCTGGGCAACCCCTCCACCCGCACTGGCCGGCCCTGGCTGGCCCAGGAACCCAGGCCCAGCTGGCCCTCCTCGTTGCGGCCAAAGGCCAGCACCCTTCCCTCCGGGTCCAAGGCCAGGGTATGGGCCTCGCCCGCCGCCACGGCCACCACACCCTGGAGCAAAAGTACCGGGCGGTTGCGGTTTAGGAAGGTTCCGTCCCCCAGCTGGCCATGGTAGTTCCAACCCCATCCCCATAGGGCACCCAGCTTGACGAAGCCTTGCTTAAGGAAGAGGCTGTGCCCAGAACCCGCCGCCAGCATACCCTGGGAAAGGGCCATCCCCAAGAGCCAAAACCCCAACCCACACCACCGGTGCCATCCCATAATCCCAGGTTAAGGGCGGCCGCCTAAAACCCCCTTAAACCCTGGGGTAAGATAACCCCCTGATGGTGCGCCGCGCCCTGGAAGAAGCCATCCACTGGGCCCTCAAGGAGATGGGCCTGGACCTCCGCCTGAAGGTGGCCAAGGCCCCCCAGGATAAGCCTGGGGACTACGGGGTTCCCCTCTTCGCCCTGGCCAAGGAGCTACGAAAACCCCCTCAGGCCATCGCCGAGGAGCTCAAGGCCCGTCTGGACCTGCCCCCCTTCGTGGAGGAGGCCATCCCGGTGGGCGGGTACCTGAACTTCCGCATCCGCACGCGGGATCTGCTGAAGGAAGCCCTTAGGCCCAAGGGCCCCTTCCCCAAGAGGGAAGGCCTGGTGCTCATTGAGCACACCTCGGTGAACCCCAATAAGGAGCTCCACGTGGGCCACCTGCGCAACATCGCCTTAGGGGACAGCCTGGCCCGCATCCTGGACTATGCCGGGCGGGAGGTCCTGGTCCTTAACTACATTGACGACACAGGCCGCCAGGCAGCGGAAACCCTTTTCGCCCTAAGGCACTACGGCCTCACCTGGGACGGAAAGGAAAAGTACGACCACTTCGCCGGCAGGGCCTACGTGCGCCTCCACCAGGACCCCGAGTACCCCAACCTGCAAGGGGGCATAGAGAAAATCCTCCACGCCTTGGAGCGGGGGGAGCTTAGGGAAGACGTCAACCGCATCCTCCTGGCCCAGATGGCCACCATGAAGGCCCTAAACGCCCATTACCACCTTCTGGTGTGGGAGTCGGACATCGTCCGGGCGGGGCTTTTGGAAAAGGCCCTAACCATTTTGGAACAAAGCCCCCATGTGTTCCGCCCAGAGGAGGGCAAGTACGCAGGGGCCCTGGTCATGGACGCAAGCCCCTTCATCCCCGGGCTGGAAGACCCCTACTTCGTCCTGGTGCGCTCCGGTGGCGCCGCCACCTATTACGCCAAGGACATCGCCTTCCAGTTCTGGAAGATGGGCCTTCTGGAAGGGCTCCGCTTCCAGCCTTACGAGAACCCCTACTACCCCCAGCTTAGGACCAGCGCCCCCGAGGGGGAGGCCTACACCCCCAGGGCCCGGGAGACGGTAAACGTGATCGACGTGCGCCAAAGCCACCCCCAGGCCCTGGTGCGGGCCGCTTTGGCCCTGGCCGGCTACCCCGAGCTTGCGGAAGGCGCCTTCCACCTGGCCTATGAAACCGTGCTCCTAGAGGGCAAGCAGATGTCCGGGCGCAAGGGCCTGGCGGTGAGCGTGGACGAGGTCCTGGAGGAGGCCCAAAGGCGGGCCCTTAGGGTCATAGAGGAAAAGAACCCCCAGCACCCCGCCAAGGAGGAGGCCGCCAAGATGGTGGCCCTGGGGGCCATTCGCTTCGCCATGGTCAAGACCGAGCCCAAGAAGCAGATAGATTTCCGCTACGCCGAGGCCCTTTCCTTTGAAGGGGACACGGGGCCTTACGTGCAGTACGCCCACGCCCGGGCCCACAGCATTCTGCGCAAGGCCGGGGAGTGGGGGGAGGCGGACCTCGCCCAGGCCACCTCCTACGAGCGGGAACTGGCCTTAGCCCTCCTGGACTTTGAGGAGGCGGTGCTCGAGGCCGCCGAGGAGAAAACCCCCCATGTCTTGGCCCAGTACCTCCTGGACCTCGCAGCCAGCTGGAACGCCTACTACAACGCCAAGGAGGACGGGCGGCCCGCCACCCCGGTGCTGACGGCGCCTTCGGGCTTAAAGGAGCTTCGCCTTGGCCTGGTGAAAAGCCTGCAAGAAACCCTGCAGACCGGGCTTTCCCTCCTGGGCATCCCCGCCCCTGAGGTAATGTAAGGGCATGCGCCTTGTCCTCGCCGTCCTCCTCCTTTCCCTTTTGGCCTTGGGCCAGCGCCTGGTCTCCCCTGAGGAGCTGGCCCGAAGCCAGGTGATCCGCAAGGCCCTGCCCGCAGTGGTCCGCGTCCAGGGTTCCCCCACGGCCCCTGGGGAAAACCAGGTGGTGGGCACCGGCTTCTTCGTAAGCCCTTTTCGCGTGGTTACCAACTACCACGTGGTCCAGGACCTCACCGACCTTACCGTGCGCCTTGCGGACGGGCGCACCTTCCCGGCGGAGCGCTTCGCTGTGGACCCGGGTATCGACATCGCCCTCCTCACGGTGCGGGGACTCCAAGCCCCGGGCACGCTAAGCTTTAGCAAAACCCCTGCCTCAAGCCTTCCTTTGGGGATGGGGGTGGTGCTGGTGGGGTTTCCCTTCGGCCAAGGTCCTTTGGCCTCCTACGGCATCCTTTCCGGGTTGGGGCCACTGGAGGTCCCCACCCCCGACCCCAGCCTGGGGGCCGAGGTGGGGGAATATCTCTTCACCGATGCCCCCCTCACCGTGGGCAACTCGGGAAGCCCTCTTCTAAGCCTGCAGGGGGAGGTGATCGGGGTGGTGGCGGACGTGGTGGGGGGGCCCTCAGGGGTGGGAGGCATCGGGGTGGCTATCCCTGCGGAGTTGGTGGCGCAAAGCGTCCAGGACCTGGAGCGCTTCGGCATCCCCCAACGGGGCTGGCTGGGAGCCAGCCTGGTGAGCCTGGACGAGCTGCCGCCCGTGCTCCTTCGGGCGGTGGGCCTCACCACCACCCAGGGGGCCATGGTGGACCGGGTGGAACCGGGTAGCCCCGCAGCCCGGGCCGGTCTAAGGGGAGCCCAGCGGGACGCCCAGGGAAGGCTTCTCGCCTTAGGGGATGTGATCCTGGCGGTGAACGGGAAGGCGGTCAAGGACAAGGCGGAGGTGGTCCGCCTCATCGCCCGTTACCGCCCCGGGGACCGGGTACGGCTAACCCTTTGGCGGGATGGGCGGAGGCTCGAGGTCACCCTCACCATGGTGGCCAGGCCCGTAAGCCGCTAGGCTACCTTGCGGAGGTAAGCGTGTACATCGCCATAGAAGGCCCTATCGGCGCAGGCAAAACCACCCTGGCCCGGCTTCTTGCGGGGAGGCTTGGGGCCGAGCCCCTCCTGGAGGTGGTGGAGGAAAACCCTTTCCTGCCCCTTTTCTACCAGGACCCCAAGCGCTACGCCTTCAAGACCCAGGTCTTCTTCCTCCTCTCCCGTTACCGGCAGCTTGCCCGCCTTCGGGAAAGGCCCCTTTTCGGCGGGGTGGTGGCCGACTACCTCTTTGACAAGGACGCCATCTTCGCTAGCCTCAACCTGGAAGGCCCCGAGTGGGACTTGTACCTGGACCTTTACCGGGAGCTTTCCCCCAAGCTTCCCCCGCCTGACCTCACCGTCTACCTTAGGGCCCCGGTGCCCGTGCTGTTGGAGCGCATCCGGAAACGGGGCAGGCCCTTTGAGGAGGGGATGGACCCCGCCTACCTCGAGGCCCTCTCCCAGGCCTACGAGCGCCACTTTGCCCGCTACGCCCATCCCCTTTTGGTCCTGGAAGCGGACCAGCTGGACTACAGCCAGCCCGGCCCCGACCAGGACCGGGTGGTGGCCCTGGTAAAGGCCCATCTCCTCCAAGGGGAAGCCCAACCCTAAAGCCATGTACCTGGCCATCGCCGGCAACATCGGTAGCGGCAAGAGTACCCTCACCGCCCTTCTGGCGGAGGCCTTCGGCCTAAAGCCCGTCTATGAGGCGGTAAGCGAAAACCCCTATCTGGAGGACTTCTATCGGGAGATGGGGACCTACGCCTTTCACTCCCAGATCTTCTTCCTCTCAAGGAGGGTGCGCCAGCACCTTTTGGAGATCAACGGGGCCAAGGCGGTGGTCCAGGACCGCACCGTCTACGAGGACGCTTGGGTCTTCGCCAAGAATCTCCACCGGGAAGGCTATTTAAGGGAGCGGGACTGGCGGACTTATATGGATCTTTTCCAGAGCGTAGCCCCAGCCCTTCGTACGCCCGACCTTCTCATCTACCTCCGGGCCAGCCTCCCCACCCTGAGAAGGCGGATAGGAAAGCGGGGCAGGCCCTTTGAGCAAGGCCTTCCTGACCGCTACCTCTTGCGGCTTAACGAGCTTTACGAGGAGCTCATCGCCTCCTGGAACCTCTCCCCCGTCTACGTGGTGGAGGCGGACCGGATAGACTTTGTGGAAAGGGAGGAGGACCGCGCCGCTTTGCTGGCCGCTTTGCGCCCTTGGATCCAACCATGACCCTGGAGGAACTCTTCGCCCCCTATGGCCTGAAGGCCCCGCCCCTGAAGGTCCTGGGCCTGACCCAGGATTCCAGGCGGGTTGCCCCCGGCTTCGTCTTCGTGGCCATCCCCGGGGTGCCCCTTCCCCACCGCAGGCCCTTGGACGGGCATGACTTTATCCTCGAGGCCCTGGAAAGGGGGGCCATCGCCGTGGTGGGGGAAAGGGAGCTCAGCCTTCCCGTCCCCTACCTGAGGGTGAAGGACGCCCGCCTGGCCCTGGCCCACCTCTCCCGGCGCTTCCACGGGGAGCCCGACCGGAGGCTTTCCCTTTTGGGGGTTACGGGCTCCAAGGGCAAGAGCACCACGGCAAGCCTCCTTCACCACCTCCTGCAAGCCGGCGGGGAACCGGCCGCCCTCCTCTCCACGGTGGGGCTTAGGCTGGGGGAGGACAAAAGGCCTCCCATCGGCCACTTCACCACCCCTGAGGCCCCGGGGGTCTACGGGTTTCTCCAGGAGGCCGCGGACAAGGGACTACAGGCGGCGGTTTTAGAGGTTTCCAGCCACGCCCTGGCCCTAAAGCGGGTGGAGGGGCTTGCCTACCGGATCGGGATCTTCGTGAACTTCTACCCCGACGACCACCTGGACCTCCACGGCACCGCCGAGGCCTACTTTGCCGCCAAGGCCCTGTTGGTGGAGCGCTCCCGCCTGGCCATCCTCAACACCCGCCTGCCCCACCTAGACCGCCTCCCCCTTCGCTCTCGCCTGCTTTTCGGTCCCGGCGGGGAGGTGTGGGGGGAGGCTCTAAAGGAGGGAGAAGAGGGCCTGCGCTTCACCCTTCGCACCCCCTGGGGCTCTGGGGAGGCCTTCGTCCCCCTGCTGGGCGCTTACAACCTGGATAACGCCCTGGCGGCAAGCGCCGCCGCTTTGGCCTATGGGCTTCCCCTGGAGGGGGTGCTTCAGGGCTTGGCCACCTTCCCCGGGGTGCCGGGACGCATGGAGGTGGTGCAGAAGGAGCCCTTCCGGGTGGTCATAGACTTTGCCCACACCGGCAAAAGCCTGGAGGAAGCCCTAAGCACCCTCTCCCGGACCACCCGGGGAAGGCTTCTCTTGGTGGTGGGGGCTGCCGGGGAGCGGGATCCCAAGAGGCGGGAGGACATCGGCCGGGTGGCGGCGAGGCTGGCCCACAAGACCTTTTTCACCGAGGAGGACCACCGCACGGAGGACCTCTTGGCCATCCTCGAGGCCATGGCCCAGGCCGCCCGGGAGGAAGGGGGCCTTTTTGAGGTGATACCCGACCGCAAGGAGGCCATCTTCCGCGCCCTCTCCGAGGCCCGGGAGGGGGATACCGTGCTCCTCGCCGGCAAGGGGCACGAGCGCACCCTGGAAAGGGGCACCCTGGCCCTCCCCTGGAACGAGAAGGAGGTGGTCCTGGAAGGGCTTAGGGCCCTGGGCCTAGGTGGAGGCCACCACCCCTAGGGAGGCCAGCCATTCCGCAAAAGCCCTAAGGCCCCGACGGTACATGGCCTCCCGCTTCTCCCTCTTCCCCATCCTCCCCTCCACCGGGGGTACCAGGCCCCAGTTGGCGTACATGGGCTGGAAGCCCTGGGGGTTGGCGGTGGCCAGGAAACGGACCAGCCCTCCCAGCATGCTCTCCTCCGGCGGAACCACGGGCTTCAGCCCCAGCGCCCGCCTGGCGGCGTTCAGCCCCGCCAGAAACCCCGTGGCGGCGCTTTCCAGGTAACCCTCCACCCCCGCCAGCACCCCGGCGGCGAAGAGGCCTTCCTCCTCCTTGAACTCCAGGGTCTCCCGCAAGAGAAGAGGGGCGTTTAGATAGGTGTTGCGGTGCATCACCCCGTAGCGCACGATCTCGGCATTTTCCAAGCCCGGGATCATCTGGATGAGCCGCTTCTGCTCGGGCCACTTAAGCCCCGTCTGGAATCCCACCAGGCTCCACATCCGCCCCGCCTTGTCCTCCTGGCGAAGCTGCACCACGGCAAAGGGCTCCTTGCCCGTCCTTGGGTCTTTAAGGCCCACGGGCTTCATGGGGCCAAAGAGGAGGGTCTGGTAGCCCCTTCGGGCCAGTTCCTCCACGGGCACGCAGGCCTCAAAGAACTCCCGCTTTTCCCATTCATGAGGGGTGTGGGCCTCCGCCTCGAGGAGGGCTTGGTAAAACCGCCGGTACTCCTCCTCGGTCAGGGGGCAGTTGAGGTAGTCCGCCTCCTGTCCGTAGCGCCCGGCGCGAAAGCACCTTTCCAGGTCAATGCTCTCGTAGAGGACGATGGGGCTTGCCGCATCAAAGTAGCTTAGGAAGTGGTCGCCGAAGCGGCGCCGTATGGCCTGGGAAAGGGCATCGGAGGTGAGGGGTCCCGTGGCCAGGATGGCCGGGCCCTTGGGGATTTCCGCCACCTCCTCCCGCACCACCTCTACCAAGGGGTGCCGGGAAAGCTTTTCCGTAATGTACTGGCTAAACTCCTCCCGGTCCACGGCCAAGGCCCCACCTGCCGGCACCCGGGCCCTATAGGCCGCCTCCATCACCAGGCTCCCCGCCTGGCGCATCTCCGCCTGGAGGAGACCCTTGGCGTTGGTGGCCCCCTCGCCCCCCAGGGAGTTGGAGCAGACGATCTCCGCCAGGTGTCCCGTGGCGTGGGCTGGGGTCATCTTTTTCGGGCGCATCTCATAGAGGCGCACCGGCACCCCAAGCCGCGCCAGGGTCCAGGCGGCCTCGCTTCCCGCCAAGCCCCCGCCCACCACCGTTACCCGTTCCATCCTTTAGATGCTACCATCCAGCTGCCCTTGGGAAAAGGGCCGCTAGCGGGTAGAATAGCCCTATGGCGGTGCGGCACCGGTTCAAGGTGCATCCCCTATGAGCCTAGCCAAGCGCATCATCCCCTGCCTGGACGTCCACGCGGGACGCGTGGTGAAGGGGGTAAACTTTGTGAACCTCCGGGACGCCGGTGACCCCATAGAGGCCGCCCAGGCCTACGATGAGGCCGGGGCCGACGAGCTGGTCTTTCTTGACATCTCCGCCACCCACGAGGAACGGGCCATCCTCCTGGAGGTGGTGGCCCAGGTGGCGGAAAGGGTCTTTATCCCCCTTACCGTGGGGGGAGGGGTCCGCTCCTTGGAGGATGCCCGGAGGCTCCTTTTGGCCGGGGCCGACAAGGTGAGCGTGAACTCCGCCGCGGTGAAGCGCCCTGAGCTCATCCAAGAGCTTGCCGACCACTTCGGCTCCCAAGCGGTGGTCCTGGCCATAGACGCTCGCTGGAACGGGGACTTCCCCGAGGTCCACATCGCCGGGGGACGGGTCCCCACGGGGCTTCATGCGGTGGAATGGGCAGGAAGGGGAGCAGAGCTTGGCGCTGGGGAGATCCTCCTCACCAGCATGGACAAGGACGGCACCAAGGCGGGCTACGACCTAACCCTTACCCGCCTGGTGGCCGAAGCGGTGAACGTGCCGGTGATCGCCAGCGGCGGGGCGGGACACATGGAGCATTTCCTGGAGGCCTTCCTGGCCGGGGCCGATGCCGCCTTGGCGGCCAGCGTCTTCCACTTCGGGGAAATCCCCATCCCCAAGCTTAAGGAGTTCCTGGCCCAACGGGGCTTGGAGGTGCGTTTAGATGGATCTATCCCAAGTGAAGTTTGACCCAGAGGGCCTGGTGCCCGTGGTGGTGCAGGACGCCAAAACAGGGGAGGTCCTGACCCTGGCCTACGCCAACCGGGAGGCCTTGGAGGAGACCCTGAGGACCGGGCGAAGCACCTTCTATAGCCGTAGCCGCAAGGCCCTTTGGCGCAAGGGGGAGACCTCGGGGAACATCCAGGAGGTGGTGGAGGTTCTCCTGGACTGCGACGGGGATGCGGTGGTCTATAGGGTTCTCCCCCATGGCCCTGCCTGCCACACGGGGGAAAGGAGTTGCTTCCACCGCCCCCTCCTTCCGGGAAAGCCCAGCCTGGGCTTTGTCCTGGCCCAGGTCTACGCCACCATCCAGGAGCGCCTAAGAACCCTCCCCGAGGGAAGCTACGTGGCCAAGCTCCACCAGGCAGGCCTGGACCGCATCCTGAAGAAGATTGGGGAGGAGGCTGGGGAAGTGATCCTCGCCGCCAAGAACCAAAACCCTGAGGAGGTGCGCTGGGAGGCTACGGATCTCCTCTTCCACCTCCTCCTGGTGCTGGCGGAAACGGGGGTCAGCCTCGAGGACCTGGCCCAGACCCTCTGGGAGCGGCACCGGCCCCAAGGGAGCCCTGCCCCCAGTTGAGCGCCCCCTTCCCCCGGGCCCTAGCGCCTTCCTTGGGCTTTAGGGCTAAGCCAGAGCCTTCCTTCCAGTATGATGGAAGCATGGAAATAGAACGCCGGCTGGTCCTCGAGGTGGTGCGGGTTACGGAGCAGGCCGCTCTGGCGGCAAGCCGCCTAGCGGGCAAGGGGGACAAGGACGCCGTGGACGAGGCGGGCACCCAGGCCATGCGCCGGGTCCTGAACGAGCTTCCCATCAAGGGCACGGTGGTCATCGGCGAAGGGGAGATGGACGAGGCCCCCATGCTCTACATCGGGGAGGTTTTGGGGCAGGGCGGTGTGGAGGTGGACATCGCCGTGGACCCCGTGGAGGGCACCACCACCGCCGCCAAGGGCCTGCCCAACGCCGTGACCGTGATCGCCATCAGCGAAAAAGGCGGCCTCTTCCACGCCCCCGATATGTACATGGAAAAGCTTATCGTCCCCCCACCCGCCGCCGGGCTGGTGGACCTCTCCTGGCCGGTTTCCGCCAACTTGAAGGCCTTGGCCCTGGCCCTCCAGCGCTCCGTGGAGGACCTGGTGGTGGTGGTCCTGGACCGCCCCCGCCACGAACGCCTCATCCGCGAGATCCGCGAGGCAGGGGCCCGGGTGAAGCTGATCTCCGATGGCGATGTCATCGCCGCCCTGGCCGCCGCCATCCGGGGCACGGGGGTGCATGCGGTGATGGGGATCGGTGGGGCCCCAGAAGGGGTCTTGGCCGCCGCCGCCCTTAAATGCCTGGGCGGGGAGATCCAGGCCCGCTTCACCCCGCAAAACGAGGAGGAGCGCGCCCGGCTAAGGGCCATGGGCGGGGACGAAAACCGCATCTACCGCACCGAGGACCTGGCCCCGGGGAGGGAGATCGTCTTCGCCGCCACCGGTATCACCGATGGGGACATCCTCCAGGGGGTCCGCTTCTTCGGGGGCGGGGCCAGGACCCACTCCATCGTCCTAGGGCACACCACCCGCACCGTGCGCTTCATAGACTCCATCCACCTCTTTGAAACCGGAGCCCGGGTCACCATTCGGGTTTAGACTAAGGGCGTGCCCCGGAGGTATACCCAAGAGGAGGCCCTAAGGCTTGCCCTGGATTTCTTCCAGGGGGATGAGCTAAGGGCCTCGGTTTTCCTGAACCGCTATGCCCTAAGGGACCCGGAAGGTAGCCTCCTGGAAGCCACCCCAGAGGAGATGTGGCAGAGGCTCGTCCGGGGGGCTACCCGGGTGGAAAAGGGAGCCAAGCGGGAGTTTTTCTGGCTTTTTTCCGATTTTCGCTTCGTCCCGGGGGGGCGGATCCTCTTTGGCCTGGGGAACTGGCGCCGCTCCACCCTCTTCAACTGCTACTACATCCCCATCCGGGAAGACTCGGTAAAGGGCATTACCCGCTTTCTGGACGAGGCCGCCCGCACCTTCGCCTACGGGGGTGGGGTGGGCACCAACGCCGATGTCCTAAGGCCCAAAGGGGCCAAGGTGGGAAACGCCGGGGTAGAAAGCTCGGGAGCGGTGAGCTTCATGGAGCTCTTCTCCACCCTGGCCGGGGTCATGGGGGCCAGCGGAGGCCGGCGGGGAGCCTTGATGCTCACCTTCTCCGACCGGCATCCCGATCTCCTGGAGTTCCTCCAGGCCAAAACCGATCCCGAGCGCAGCCGGGTGCGCCACGCCAACATCTCCCTAAGGGCCACGGACGCCTTTTTGCAGGCGGCCTTGGCCGATGAACCCTGGCCCCTTTCCTTCACCACCCCCCGGGAGCGGATCACCCGTACCATCCGGGCCAAGGAAGCCTGGGACACCCTGGTGGAAGCCGCCTGGCAAAGCGCCGAGCCCGGCCTCCTCTTCTGGGACCGGGTGCGCACCTGGGCCACGGCCCAGTACGGGGGAATGGAGGTGGAGGGGGTCAACGTCTGCGGGGAGGTGCCCATGGAACCCTACGGGGCCTGCAACCTGGGAAGCCTGAACCTTGCCGCTTTCGTGCAGGAACCCTTCAGGGAAAGGGCCCGGCTGGACTGGGCTGGCCTCGAGGAGGCCACCCGTTTGGCGGTGCGCTTTTTGGATGCGGTGGTGGACCTGGGGAAAAACCGCCATCCCCTAAGGGCCCAAAGGGAAGCCTCCCTAAGGAGCCGGCGGATCGGCCTTGGGGTGATGGGCCTTGCCGACATGCTGGCCATGCTGGGCCTGCCCTATGGCTCGGCGAAAAGCCTCACCCTTTCCGAGGAGGTCATGCGCCGCATCAAGGAGGCTGCCTACCGGGAAAGCGCCCGCCTGGCCAGGAAGCGAGGCTCCTTCCCAGCCTTTAACGCCAGGGAGCACCTCAAAAGCCCCTTCATCCAGGCCCTGCCCGAAGAGCTCATCCGGGAGGTGGAACGAGGCCTAAGGAACGCCGCCCTCCTTTCCATCGCGCCCACAGGCTCCATCTCCATCCTGGCGGGGGTGACCAGCGGCATAGAGCCCATCTTCGCCCTCACCTACCTGCGCCATGCCGGGGGACAGGTGTTTCTGGCGGAGCATCCGCTTCTCCTCCGCTACCGCAAGCAAAAGGGAGGGGAGATACCCGACTGGCCCACGGCCCACACTGTGGATCCTTTCCAGCGGGTACACCTCCAGGCCCTCTTGCAACGGCATGTGGACCAAAGCATCTCCTCCACGGTGAACCTTCCCCAGGAAACCCCCAAGGAGGCGGTGGAAAGGCTTTTCCTCACTGCCTGGAAGGAGGGGTGTAAGGGGATCACCGTCTTCCGGGAGGGAAGCCGGGAAGAGGTGATCGAGCCCCTGCCCCCGGTGGGGGTTTGCACCTTCTGCCAGACGGCATGATGCGCTACCGCATCGCCACCAGGCCCTACCTCCCCTACCCTGGGGAGCGCCTGGCCCGCAGGAAGGGCCTAGGGGGCGAGTTTTTTGAGCTTCGCCCCTACGCCCCCGGGGACGAGATAAGGAGGGTCCACTGGCGGGCCTACGCCAAGACGGGCAGGCTCTACACCCGCCTGGAAACCGCTCCTGAGCGAAGCCGGTTCCGCATCCACCTGGACGAAAGCGAAAGCATGCGCCTCCATGGGAAGCTGGCCTACGGGGAGGAGGTGGCGAGGCTTCTCCTCAAGCTGGCGCGGCAAGAGGACGCCTCTGCCCGGCTGGATCGGGGCCGGCCCGAGGCCTTCCGCCGGGGGCCAGGGGTTTTGGTCCTCGTCACCGATGGCCTAGACCCTCTTCCCTGGCCCCGCCTTCTCCCCCGTCGGGTGATCCTGGTCCAGGTCCTGGCCCCCGTGGAACTATCCCCGCCCCTCGAGGAGGCCCTTCTCCAGGATGTGGAAACCGGACAAACCCTCCCCGTGGGACCTGAGGAGGTGAGGGGCTACCGGCAGGCCCTGGAAGCCCACCTGAAGGCCCTGCGCCTCCTGGCCCTCCTTAGGGGTCGTTACGCCCTCCTCAAGGTGGGGGAAGCCCCTTTACCTGCCCTCCTTCGGCAAGGGGTACTGGAGCCCCTTTAGGCACGGGAGCCACCCCACCCCTTTAAGGGATTTGTAAGCCCCCCTGACGAGGATGGGAATAGGCAGGGGAACCCAAGACCCCTGGCCTGGAGGTGGTAGGTATGGGAAAGATGCGGAACCTGGCCTTTTTGGCCCTAGCCCTTACGGCCTGCAGCATCCCCTTCAGCCACACGGTAGACGCCCTACCCTACTTGGAGCAGGAAGGCACCTTCCAGGTGGGCCAAGGGGGGATTAACCCCAACCCCAAGACCCTGGGGCCGGTGGCGATAACCTGGAATCCCGACCCCCGGGTGAGCCTCACGGGGGCCAGCCTGGCCTATAAGGTCTGCTTTACCTCCCAAACCCCAGGGGCCACCTTCGCCGGCACCTTGAGCTACGCCGCCTATCTGGGCGGCAGTGCCGGCGACCTCTTCAGCGAGGCCAACCGCCTAGCCCAAGGCAGCGGGGATGTGTCCCAACTCAACCAAGGCCAGGTATGCCTAGAAGGGCAGGGCACCCTAACCAGTGGCCAGCTGGCCGCCATTCAAAGCGGTACCTTCTACCTGGGAGCCCAGATCTCGGGGGATGCCACCAGCAACCAGGAGGCCACCATCGGCTACCGGCTGGAGCTTTTCCAGATTCATCTTTCGGGCTCCTTCCGGCCGTAAAAGGCTGACCTGGAGGAGGGATTCGCCAGAGTTTCACCCCGCCTAAAACCATGGTGGGGTGGGATACGCCACCCCAGCTAGGCGCCCACCATGGGTCTTCAGGCCGGGGGTGCAAAGGCCTCGAGGCCCAAGGCCCTTAACCTTTCCGGGTCCACGCCTCCCTCCTCCCACCCGGCAAGCCGCCAGTAGGTGCGCACCCCCTCATGGAAGGCCTCAGGGTCAAGATGGGCCTCGGGGTTGCCCTTGCGGAAGGGCTGGAAGAAGCGCTCGGGCAGGCGGTCTTCCTCCGGCTTTATGCCCTCTCGCAGGTTAAAGAGCCGGGTGAGTTGCAAGGTCCTCTCCCCCACCGCCAGCATCTCCCCTGGGGTAAGCCGCCAGCCCGTGGCGGCATAAAGGGCCTCCTGCCACTCCTCCGGGGTCCAGGGGACGAAGTCGCACATGACCAGGCTATTGACAAACCCCCGCTCCCGGGTCTTGGTCCAGAGCATGCGGATCTTGGCCTCGGAGAGGTCTTCCACGGGAAGGGGCGCGAAGTCTTCCCCGTAGAAGCGAAGCTCCTTTAAGGCCTTGCCCTCCTTGGCGAAGGCGGTGTCGTGCAGGTTGTGGTTATGGTCGGCCCCCGTGGGGCTCACCGCATACCCCACCCCCAGGGCCCGCTTGAACCGGGGGTCGTGCATGGGCACCTCCTGCCCCTTCACCTCCATGGAAAGCTCCGGATGGCCGATGGCCGCGGCCAGCCGCCTCGAGCCCAGGGCCAAAAGCTCCCCAAGCCGCCCCTCCTTGCGGGCCAGCTTCTCTATGGCGGCGATCAAGGCATCCCCGTTGCCGAAGCGTAGCCCCAGGCCCTCGTCGTCCAGATACCCCTTCTCCACCGCCTCCATGGCACAGGCAATGGTGACGCCCACCCCGATCACGTCCAGGCCATACTGGTTGCAAAGGGTGTTGGCCTTAGTGACCGCATAAGGGTCCGTGACCCCGCAGGTGGAGCCCAAGGCCCCAAGCCCCTCGTACTCCGGCCCCCCGTACTCCGGGCGCACATCGTACTTGCCAGTGCCCTCAATCCTCACCACCTGCTTGCAACGGATGGCGCAGGCGTAGCAGGTGTCTCGGCCGATGCGGATGCCGAGGGCGTCCAGGCTGGTGCCATCCAGGGCCTCCGCCCCTTCCAGGTGGCCATCCAGGAAGTTATGGCTGGGAAGCACCCCCCTTAGGTTAAAGGGTTTCACCGTGCCCACCGTGCCCATGGTGACCAAGCCCGCCGCCCTTTCCATGCGCTCCCCTGCCATGCGCCGGGCCAAGGCGGTAAGGAGGGCGGGGTCGTGGTAGGAAGGCCGGGTGTCCCTTCTTCCCTTGGCGGAAACCGCCTTCAGGCCCTTGGCCCCCATCACCGCCCCCAGCCCCCCGCGGCCGGCGAAGTGGGCCAGGTCGTGGATGATGTTGGCGGTGAGCACCCGGTTTTCCCCGGCGATCCCGATCTGGGCGATGCGGGTGCCCGGTCCATGGGCTTCCTTGAGGAGGGCTTCCACCTCCAGGGGATCCTTGCCCCAAAGGTGGGAGGCAGGCTGAAGGCTCACCTCACCCCCTTCCACATGCACGTACACGGGCTTTTCCGCCTGCCCCAGGACCACCAAGGCGTCCAGGCCGGCGTTCTTCATCTCGGCGCCGAAGAACCCCCCAGCCTCCGCATCCCCATACCCTCCCGTGAGGGGGCTTTTGGCGGCCACGGTGTTGCGGCCTGAGCCGGAGATGGGGGTGCCGGTGAGGATGCCGGGGGCGAAGATAAGGGCATTTCCTGGGCCCAGGGGGTCCGCCCCTGGGGGCACGTGCTTTAGGAGGAGGTAGGCGGAAAGGGCCCTGCCCCCCAGGAACCGCCGCCAGAAGGCCTCGCCGTAGCTCTCATACCAGATCCGCCCCGTGGAGAGGTCCACGAAGGCCACGCGGTCGTGATAGCCCTTAGGCATAGCCAAAGTTTACCCCCTGAGGCCTGGGCCTCAGGGGGAAGGGAATCCTTAGCGGGTCTTTCCTGCCAAGAGGTCTTCGGCCAGTTTCTGGGCCTTGTCCAGGGCCACCTTGGGATCCACCTTGTTGAGGATGGCCTCCTTGATGGCCTGGCCTAGGATGTCAAAGCGGATCTGCTCCCACTCCGCCAAAGCCGGCTCAAACTTGGCGTAGCGGCTTTGGCGCACGATGGTACCAAAATCAGGGTTATCGGCCACATAGGTCTGGTACACGGGGTCCTTCAAGGCCGCCTCGGTCACCGGCACGTACCCGGTGGCGGTGGCGAACACCGCCTGGGCCCTGGGGGAAAGGACAAACTGCAGGAAGTCCTTGGCCACCGCCTGCTCCTCCTTGCCCGCCTGGCGGAAGACCACCAGGTTGGTGCCCTGGACCAAGCCGAAGCCCGGCTGGCCGGGGGTGCGGCCTGGCAGGGTGGCCACCCCCAGGTCAAACTTGGCCCCTTGGCGGTAGTAGGTGTAGCCGGCAGAGGTATCCACGCTAAAGGCGTAAGGACCCGAGCCCAGGTTCTGGTTGATGTACCCCGAGGTGATGGCCTTGGCCCACCCCTCCTTTACCCCGTTTTGCAGAAGGGTCAGGGCCTCCACCGCCTCCTTGGAGTTCAGGACCAGCTTGCCGTTTTTCAGGTAGCTTCCCCCAAGGTTGAAGAAGAAGTAGGCGAAGGTGGAGGCATCCGGCTGGAACCAGTACACGGGCCCCCCTTCCGCCTGGGAAAGCCTCTTGCTCAGGGCCACAAACTCCTCGAGGGTCGCCGGCACCCTGGCCCCGTGCTTCTTCAGGAGGTCCTTGTTGTAATAGAGAACCTGGATGCTCTTGTTGAAGGGCACCCCATAGACCACCCCTCCGAAGCGCACGGCGTTCAGGAAGGGTAGGTTGACGCCTTGGAGCCTTACCCCCAAGGACTCAATGGGCAAAAGGGCCTTGGCCTCGAGGTACAAGGCGATGTTGTTCTCGTAGGCCTGGGCCATGGCCGGCACCTTACCCGCAGCGAAGGCCGCCTTGATCTTGGTGGAAAGGTCCCGGTACCCCCCTTGGGGCACGGGGCGCACGCACCGGCCCTGCTGGGTCTTGTTGAACTCCACCACCAGGTTCTCCAAGGCGGCCTTGGGGGCTCCGCCGGTGAAGCCATGCCACAGCTCCGCCACCACCTTGGCCTTGGCGCACTGCTCCTTGATAACCTCCTCGGGCTTGGCCTGCTGGGCCAGGGCGAGACCCAAAACCAACGTCAAAACAAGGGCTTTTCGCATACCCAAAACCTCCCAAGAGAGTATATCCCTCCAGGCGTCAAGACAAGGTCAAGCTATTTGAGGCCCGAACGGGCGATGCCCTGGATGAACTGGCGCTGGGCAAAGAAGTACCCCAGGATCACGGGGAGGATCACAAAGGTGCTGGCCGCCATCAAGGCCCCGTAGTCCGACCCTGCCTCGGAAACAAAGGCCTGCAGGCCCAGCTGCACCGTGCGCATCTCTGGGCTCTGGGTGACGATGAGGGGCCAAAGCAGGGCGTTGTAGGCCCCCAGGAAGGTGAAGATGCCGTAGGAAACCAGCCCAGGAAGGCTCAAGGGCAAGGCGATGCGGAAAAGCTGGGTTAAGTACCCTGCCCCATCTATGCGGGCGGCATCAAACAGGTCTTGGGGTAAGGAAAGGTAAAACTGCCTGAGGAGAAAGATGCCAAACACCGAGGCCAGCCAGGGCACGATCAGGGCAAAGTAGGTATCCAGCCAGCCCAGCCTGGCCAGAAGCACGTAGTTGGGAATGAGGAGCACCTCCCCCGGCACCATCATGGTGGCTAGGATCAGCACGAACACCGCCTCCTTGCCAGGAAAGGGAATGCGGGCCAAGGCAAAGGCCGCTAAAGCCGCCAGGAGGAGCCCCACGGCCACCTGGGTGAGGGCGGTGAAGAAGCTATTGAAGAAATACCGACCCCACGGAGCCGCATACCAGGCCTCGAGGTAGTTGTGGAAAAGGTAGCCCAAGGCCCCAGGCACCGCATTCACCCACTCCAGCCGCCAGTCCTCCCCCTGGGAGCGGATGGCATCGGGAGGGAGGGGAGGGTTCAGGGGCGCCTCTTTGGGCCAAAGCACCACCAGGGGCAAAAAGCGAAAGGCCTCCCCTGTGGTGTTGGTGAGCCGTACCCGCCAAGCCCCTTCCCCATACCCCACCTCCACCCGGGTACCATCCGCCCGGGGGTCAAAGAAGGCCCCAGGGGCGCGGGGTATGAAGGCCTTGGGCGGCCGCCCCTTTTCTCCTGGGAAAACCAGTTCCACACTTCGGCCAGGCGCCAGCCCTCCCCAAAGCGGGCTATCCCCCAACCTGGCCGCTTTAAGCCAGTTGCTGGGCTTCATCCGCTCGGGAACCCAGATGGGCTTCGCCTGCAAGGCTTCCTGGGGGCTTTTTAGGCTGGTGGCCAGCATCCAGTAGAAGGGGAAGGCCATGATAAGCCCTCCCCCCAGGAGGACCAGGTGCACCAACAGGGAGGTGGGTTTAAATCTCATAGTTCACCCGCCTTTCCAAAATCCGCCTCTGGATCAAGGTGAGCCCCAGGATCAGAAGGAAGGTCACCATGGCGATGGCGCTGGCGTAGGAGAAGTCCGAGTCGCGGAAACCTTTGTTGTAGAGGTAAAAGGCCAAGGTTAGGGTATCCTGCAACACCCCCCCCGTGGGCGTGAGCACATAGACCTGGGTGAAAACCTGAAAGGCCCCGATGAGCCCCAAGGTAAAGAGAAAGAAGGTGGTGGGGGAAAGAAGCGGCCAGGTGATGAGCCTATGCTTCTGCCAGAAGCTCGCCCCATCCAGCTCCGCTGCCTCGTAGTACTCCTTGGGGATGGCCTGGAGCCCAGCCAAAAGGATCACCACCTGGTAACCCAGAAAGTGCCACACGCTCATGACCATGATGGCCACAAAGGCCAGGCTGGGTCCCGCCCAAAAGCCCTGGACCTGGACCCCAAGGGGCTCGAGGAGAAGGGCGAAAACCCCCTTCGGGGTGTTCAACCAATCCAGGCCCGGGGTACGGAGAAGCCAGTTAAGAAAACCAAACTCCGGGTGGTAGATCCAACGCCACACCGCCGCCGCTGCCGTGAGGGCCGTGATGTAGGGAAGAAAGTACAGGGTGCGATACAGGCCCAAAAAGGCCACCTGGGTATTCAGGAGAATGGCCACCACGGTGGCCAGGAGAAGACCCACCGGCACCGTAAACACCACGTACCAGAAGGTGTTCCCCAAAGCCCTCCAGAAAAGCGGGTCCTGGAGAAGGATACGGTAGTTTTCCAGCCCGGAAAACGCAGCGGGGCGCAGGAAGTTGACCCGCTCAAAAAGGCTTAGGTAGAAGGCGTAAAAGGTGGGAAAGACATGCCAGATGAGAAGAAGGGCTAAGGCGGGCCACACCAAGGCCCAGCCATACAAGGCGCCCTGCTCCTTCTCGCTCAAGCCCCGGCCAAAGAAAAGGGCGAAGAGCAAGGGCACCAAGAAGGCCGCCGGTGGGAACCAGTAGGCCACAAGACCAAGGGCCAAGAGAACGTGGCGCCAGCCAAAGCGAACCCCCCAAAGGACCAAAAGGGCATACAGCCCAAGCCCCACCACCACCCAAGCCTGGGGGAGAAACCCCAACCGGGCCGCATAGACCCCTAGACTCAAAAGGGCTCCCCAGGACAAGACCGCATGGAGGGGAAAGGTCCGCATCCCGTGCCGGAGTATATAGGATGGAGGCGTGTGGACCCTCACCCTGGACACCGCCACCCCTTACCTTTCCCTGGGCCTTTTCCGGGGCGATAAAGGCTTGGGCCGGGTGGTGCGGCTGGGCCGCCGGCATGAGGAAGCCCTCTTCGGCCTGCTGGATGAACTTTTAAGCGAGGTGGGCATCCCCCGGGAGGCCATCGGGGCCCTGATCCTAGGGGAAGGCCCCGGCTCCTACACGGGCCTGCGGATCGCCTTGGCGGCGGGGCTGGGGATCGCCTTGGCCCAGGGGGCCAAGGTGTACGGGGTGCATTCCCTCCTCGCCGCCTGCTGGCCCTTCTTGGAGGAAGGTGGACCTCCCCTTACCCCTCTTTTCACCGCCAGAAACGGGCTCTACTACGGGGCCACCTACGCCAAGCGGAAAGGTAGGCCCGTGGAGATCCTGCCTCCCCGCAAGCTGAAGGCCTCGGAGTTACCCCCAAAAGGCCTCCTTCTGGATCCGCCCCCCGACCCCAGGGCCCTTTATGCGCTTTCGCCCTTTGCCCGGGAGGGGGTGGAACCTTTGTACCTTTGATCCCCATTTCTCCCTCCATTGGGCTCCCTATGGACCCGAGAACGTAGCCTAGGGAAGGGATTTTCCGGGGCCCCCGCCTTGGCGGAAGCCAGGAGGGGGTGGCATGAGGAGGGCGATGGAGCGCCACGGTTCAGCGTAAAAGTAAGCGTATTCGCTCTTCCACCTGCCTTTCTCCTTGCCGGGCCACCAGGCGGAGGCTCAGTCCCCGCACCCGTCCCACCGGTTCCGCCAGCTGGGCTAGGGCCTCATCCAGAACAAAGCGGGTCACATACCGTCCTTGGCCAGCTGGCGCCAGGGTCAAAACCTTGCCCGTGGGCAAATGGAGGAAAACCTCCTCAGCGGGAAACCGAACCTCAGCGCTCACCTCAACCTCCTCCCCCAAAGAAGCCCTGGGAGGAAGAAGGCTCGCCTGCAGGAGCTTCCGCCCCTCATCCAAAGGAAGGACCAGTTCCTGGGAAACCCTTACTTCCCGACCCTCGGACAAAACCTGCGCTTCCAGGCGTAAGGGAAGCGCCCCTCTCGCCTCCCAAGGGACCTGGAAGGTCAATACCCTCGGCCCATCCAAGCCCCCGCCGCGCCCAGCCCCAATCACCTCCCTATTTCCCGGCAAGAGAAGCCGGAGTTTACCCGTAGCTCCTTCCACCTCCAAGCGAACCTCCTCCCCGGGAGCGGGCCTGGAAGGGAAGGAGCGCACGGAGAGGGGTCGGGCCCTATCCACCACCTCCGAGGGCGTGGTACGGAAGGGAAGGCTTAAGGTGGTCTCCTCGAGGGGGACCAGCCGAACCTCCTGGGGCACCTCGGCTCCCTGCACCTCATGCCCAGGTAGAGCCTCCGGCCACACCCTATAGATACCTGGGGGAAGAACCGCCCCACTGCCGCAAGCCACAAAGGCGCCCACCTGCCCAGCCACATAGGCACCCTTTCCCCCTTCACCGGCGCAGACCAGGCGGAAGTGGGAAGCCGGTGGAAGCTCAAGGCGAAGGGGGTTCCAGGGGGCCTGTCCCACTTCCACCTCCAGGGGAAGGGCGAGGGTATCCGGAGGGGGAAAGACCCGCAACCTCCCCCCTGCGCGAGGCAGAAAGATGCGGAACCGCCCCTCAGCGTCGGAGGGGGCAAGGGCCTCTTGGACCACAATCCTGGCACCACCCAAGGGTTTTCCTCCGAGGACCACCACCCCCTCGAGGGGTAGCCGGTCATACCCCCCGAAAGCCTGGGTAACCTCGGGAGGAACGCTGAGGCTAAAGGTGTACCTTCCCTCCAGACCAAAGCGGGTTCCCTGAGGGCTCCAAAACCCCTCCAGGCGAAGCCCGTAAGGCCCCTCCTCCCATTCCCATACCCCTCCTAGGCTCCCTTGGGGGGAATCCAAGCGTAGCCTTCCCTCCAAGGAGAAACTGGCCTGCGCCCTCCGGTAGCTAAGCCCTGCCCCTATCCTCGCCTCCTGGCCCACCCCCGCCTCCAAGGCCAGGCGAAAGGAAGAGTCCAAAGGCCAGGCATACCTTCCCCAAAGCATCCCCCCTTGGGAGTCATACACCCCCTCCACCCGATAAGCGGCCTCCCCCAGGGTTCCAAAGTGGCTCCCCCGTAGCCTCAGTTGCGGGTACAGGCTCGCTTCCAAACCGAATCCTGGGACGCTTCCCCCAAGGAGCAACCCTCCCTCCCAGGCCAGGAAAAAGGCCGGCTCCCCCATCCTTTCCAGACGCAGGGAGGGGTTTCGGCAAGCATCCTCAAGGGTGCACTGCCCTCGGAGGGAAAACCCCCACAGGGCGTAGCCCAGGCGGAGGAGTTCGGGGGTGGCCTCCAGGCGGAATACCCCCTCGCCCCCTTTCCACTCCCCTTCCACCCTCCACGGATAGGCCAGGCCAAGGCGCAAAGGGCCCTCCTGGTACGAAAGCCCAAAGCCTGGCTCCGTATTGAGGAAAACCCCCCAAGGCCCCAGGCTTAGGCCCAGGTTTCCCCCCAAGCGCATCCCCTCCCCCTGCATCCGCAGGGCAAAACTAGCCCCACGGGCCAAAGGACCTTCCAAAGCCAGGGCACCATAGGGACCTGGATACCCCAAGGCCAGGCTCCCCCCCAGGCGGTAAGGAGGGGGAGCTCCTCCAGGGCTTTCCACCTGAACCAGGTATCGCTCCTTCCGATCCCCGTAGGAAAGCACCAGAAGCAACACGCCTCCCTCCTCTAAGGGCAGGGAAACCTCCCTTTCCTCCCCTGGCCCCACCTCCACCGCAAGGGGAGGGAGGAAGACCTGGCTCTCGGGGGCAGAGGCCACGGACACCCCCAGGGGCACATTCCCCCGGTTCGCCAGACGAAGGGGCAAGACCCCCAAAGCTCGAGGAGGCACCTGGACCCATAGGCGCTCCACCTTGGGTACCTCCACCTCCTGGCAAAGGGCTGTCTCCCCCGCACTTAGGCAAACGGGGTACACCCCGGGCGTTAGGGAAGGGGGCGCTTCCAGCACCGCCAGCACCAACCCCTCCCCCTCCTCGGGCAGGAGGAGGGGTTGGAAGGGCTCCACCCGCCAGGTTATCCCTCCCCGCACCCCAGAAAAGGCCAGGGTAAAGGCCTCTCCTGGGGCTACGAGGGTTCTGCCCAAGGCCAGGGAAAGGAGAAGGACTGTGGCCAACAGGATGCCCAGGCGCATGACTTCAGTTGTTGCGCAGACGGTAGCTAAGGGTCAGGGTCCCGGAGGCGGGAAGAAGGGGGAAGGCATCCTCCGGGTCCATCCGCAGGAAGAGGTAAAGCCAAAGGACGGCCTCGGTGTTTCGGGGAATGCTGGCAAGACCCCGGTTATCGGGTATGGCCCCTAAAGGCGTGGGACTCGGCACATGGTTGATCACCCCTGGGCCGGATACCACCTGGACCATCAGGTAAAGACGGGTATTGGGGTCCAGGGGAGGGGGGAAGGTACCGGCCACCCCAGTGAGACGGAAGCAAAGGGTGGTACCGGCCCCACAAAGGGTACCCCCACCCCCGCCCCCACCCGTGCGAAGGAGGCACTCCACCCGGTAAGGCCCCATCCCCCCCACCACCCGGGTGGGAAGGAAAAGGGACGGGCCCGCATCGAAGAGATGCAGGTACCCTGCCAGGTTGGCCACCGGGTAACCCCCTTGGATGCTTAGGGGACCCGGAGCGGAGAAATCAAAGGCCACCTCCGTAGCGTCACACTGAACAGCGTTTTGCGCCTGGCCAAGGGCCAGTAGCAGGATGAGGAAACCTAAGGCACGCGCCATCTTCCCTCCGAGGCGTAGCGGCCGTAGGGGCCTTCCAAAAGGAGGATCACCCGGTACTCCCCCGGAGGAAGGGGCGTAAGAGGCTCCAGCAAGACCCTCCTAACCCCACCAGGCCATACGGGAAGTTCCTCCAGGGCAAGAAGAGCCACTTCCTGACCCTCCGGGGTAAACACCCGGGCCTGGCCGCTCAGGCGCTGAAGGACGTTGCCCGGATTCTCCAGGACCACGGGCAAGGCCGGTCCTTCCCCCCCCACCGTAGCCCTTAAGGCCGGCTTCTCCTTACCCCGCAAGGTGACGTACAGGGCCAAGCCGATCTCGGGCCTCACCTGAAGGCGTACGCCTCCCCTTTCCAGAGGGCGAACCCCAGCCCCAAAGACCACCAGGCAGGCCAAGGTCCCCTCTCCCATGGGCGCCCTCCCCTCCACCCGCACCTCCAGGGCCCCCCCGGGGGGAAGGAGGAAAGCGGAAGGGATTACCCGAAGCTCGGGACAAAGCCCACCGGAAAGGGGAACCTCCTCTAAAGAACCATCTTCCCCTAGGCGGAAAGGGGCAAGGCGCACAGCAATGGCCTCCTCCCGGGGACCTTCGTTTTTCAAGGTTACCCCAAAGGAGAAGGCCTCGCCAGGCCAAGCGGAAAGCTCCATCCGGGCCGGGGAAAGGGTAAGGAAAACGCCTTGGGCGAAGGCTAGGTTTGCCAGCAAAGAGAGGGTCAGTAAGGTTCGCATGGCTCCCTACCAGCATAAAGCCCCTGGGAGTTTGTTAGGGTCCCAGGGGCTTCACGGCACCAGGTGTCCCTTAAGGGGACGAGAGGGTGTAGGTGATGGTGATTTGCTCGTTATTAATGCCACTCAAGGGGATGTCGTCGTTGATGTCCATGGTGAAGAGGTAGTAGAGCCTGTACACGGACTTGCCTTGGCCGCCCGAGCCCGCGCTGATGAGGGTGCTCACACTGGTAATCGACGTGGGGACCGTTGTCCCGGATGATCCCTTGCCGCTCACCTTTTCCGCGAAGACCTTGACCCGGTTGTTGCCCAGGGTGAGGGTACCCGAAACCGAAGGGGCCACCGTCCACTGGGCCCGGTTGGTGCGGATGGTTAGGGTGCCGTAGTCCTGTCCGCCGGTTCCCGTGAGGCTGGTGGGGGCGAAGTCCTGGGTGCTGGTGGCGGTGTCGATGAAGGTGTTGTAGGCCGCCAGGGACGCCTTGGTGTAGGTCGTGTTGCCCACGGTCACGGTTTCCGTCCCATTAAGGCTGGCGTCCGTGAAGTCAAACAGGTAGTCGGTGGCGTCCAGCTGAAGGGAAAGGATAGACGGGATCTGCACCGTAACCGTGTGGTTATCCGTGGCCTGGGCCAAGGCCAGGCCTGCCAGAAGGACCATAAGTGCTGCCAGCTTGCGCATATCCCAAACCTCCTAAAAGGTTTTAGGGGCCGGTTGCGCCACTGGCTCCCCCCTGCTCCATGGCGCCCATCTGGGAGATCAGGGGTTCTTCGCCTCCCCTCAGAGCCCATACTATCAGCCCGTGTGAAAATCTTGTGAAGGGGGTTTATCCTCCCCTCACCCTCACCCAGACCTCCCAGCGAACCCCCGGGGGGACCTGTAAGGGAACCTCCTGGCGACCCCTACCCTCAAAGATAATTCCACCCGTTTCCGAGGGCGGATTCCCTGAAAGGGGCACCAACCAAAGCTGCCACCGGGTGTTGGAAACTATCCGGAGTTTGTAGCTACCAGGTTCCAAGGTAAGCCTACCCTCGGGCAAGGCCTCCACCCTTAGACCCAGTTCCGCCACCTCCAAGCGGAGGATAGCGGGAATCCGAATCCCTACCCCATGTTGGGTCTGTGCGGTTGGATCCCCTGCAAAACCAGGCTGGAGCACCCCTAATACTCCCACCAACACCAGCCCTATCACCCACTTGCCCATAGCCACCTCCCACCGCTAACCCGGGGGAGAGGTGGCGCAAAGAGCCGCGAGAAGACAGAAGATCGACGTTCGGCCGGTTGCGCCACTGGCTCCCCGTGTCCCTTGGCGCCCATCTTGGGTTCCACGGTTCGTCGCCTCCGAACGCCCTAAAAACCTTAGGGCCAGGCTTGGGCGCCTGGCCGGCAAGGGTTTGGCTACGAAGGAAAGCTTTTAACCCTCGGCCGGTTGCGCCACTGGCTCCACCTGCCCCAGGCGCCCAACTACAGGGCAGGCTTCTTCGCCTCCGAGGTACCTTTTGAGGAGCCTACGCTCCCTATGCTTAGGATAGCACAAAACAAGGGGAGAAACCCCTGAAGGCTTCCTTTGCCCTTAAGAAAACCCCCCTTTGGGATTTTGCACCCCTATCCCCCGTAACCCCTCAGTCCGCTGCCACTCCTGGCACCTGGGGGAGGCGGTACTGATAGCTGGGAAGCGGTTCCCGGAAAGAGGTGCCCCTAAGCCTTTCCGCCATCAGCACCAGGTTCTCTCCGGCAATGCGGGCATCCTCCATGAGCTCGGTGTTCTCCTTCAGGCTAATGGCTCCCCGGCGATGGGCATAGACCAACCCCAAAGGGGCCAGGACAAAGCCCATGTAGGAAAGGGGAAGAAGCATCTGGGAAAGGGCCTGGCTGGCCCCCTCCTCCTCGGCCACCGCCAAAAGGGCCATGGGTTTGCCCAGGTTCAAAAGGCCCTGGTTCTCCATGGAGGTCATGCGCTCCAAAAGGGCCTTCATCCGGGCGGAAACGCTGAACCAGTAGACGGGGGTGGCGAAGACCACGGCGTCGGCAGCCAAAATCCTCTCCGCCACCTTACCAAAGCCATCCCAGGGCCCTTGCACGCAGGATTCCGGACCGCAGGAGGTGGGGTCTTGGGAATAGTTCCCCGCGCACAAGGGGAAAGGATGCCGCACCAGGTCCAAGCGCTCCGTGGTGGCCCCTTGGAGCCTGGCTGCCTCGAGGACCTCATCCAATAGCTCCGCCGTAAACCCATCCGTGCGTGCCGATGCGTTGACGCCGAGCACGTGTAAGCTCATAAATATCACCTGCGCACTAAACCTCCTTTAGTATAACAGACGCATACTAAGGCCGCCAAGGCCCAGCCACGAACTCCCCCATGCCCCGGGCCCGAACCGGGTAGCCCCTAAGGGCTCCCTCCCCCACCACCGGCCCCTCCCAGTAGGCCACCCGGGTGGTGCGGGAAAGGATCTCCCCTTCCAGGAAGCGGGGGCGCACCTCCAGGTCCAACCCCGGCCCCACCAGGCGCCAGGCCAGGGTGTAGGTATGGCCAGAGGGGCTCTTCCACGCCTCCAAGGGGAGGAAGCGGAGCTCCACCCCCTCCACCCTTCCCAAGGGGTCCACCCGGCTACCCAGGACCTGGACCACCTCGCCCTTGGCGCCTTTCACCTGGTAGGCCATGAGCTCCGAGCCATCGGAAAGGTGGAGGCTAAGCCAGTCCCAAGTGGCGCTTAGGCCGGAAAACTGCTCCCCCCACTGGTGGTCGGCCCAGGCCTCCCCCCGAGCCTCTTCCCCTAGGACCTGGCCCCAGGCCTCGAGGCGGGTATAGGACTGGTAGTAAAGCCGCCCCGTCTCCTCCGTGCCCGAATAGCCGGGGGGGTGGACCACCGGGGGCTTAAGGGGGCGCAGGCGGAGGTCCACCGGGCCCGCCAAAAGGCGGAAACCCCCATTCTCCCGGTAAAACCGCCAGCCGGAAACCTCCAGGTAAGGGCCCGCTTCCGCCCGGCCTCTTGGGGCAAAAAGGTCCTGGTCGGAAACCTCCAAGAACACCCTCTTTCCGGTGCGCAAATCGGTCAGGGCCAGGTGGGCGGCGTGAAAGGGGCCAAAGAGGCTTCCCGGAAGGCCCAGGATGCGGTAGGCGGGCGGGGCGTAGGCCTTGAAGAAGGCGAAGTGGAAGGCATAGGGCTCCACCCAACCGGAGGCGTACCACCACTCCATCTGGGCGGGCTTGGGGTCCCAGTCCTGGGGGTCGGGAAGCCGCTTTGGGTCCACCCCCACCAGAACAGGAGCGCAAGCCGAAAGCAGGAGGACCAAAGGCCAAAGCCGCCGCATGGCTTTAATCTACCCAAACGGACCCTGCCCCCAATGTGGGCCATTTCCCATGTTAGAAAAAAGAGGGGGAGTGGGGGAGCTATAATCCCCCGGTTTGCAAGATAGCCCTACGGGCTGACCAAAC